>NZ_LZJE01000395.1:0-10439 GCF_001666865.1 Mycobacterium sp. E136 | reverse complement strand
TCGGGTCCAACGCACCGCTGCGGGCCGAACTGCGCACCAGCGACACCAACTCCTGCGGGGAACGCGCCGAGCGCAGCTCCTCGGCGGGCTCGATGCCCAGCCGGCGCAAGATCGCGTTGGCGGTGCCGTTCGTCAGCCGGATCAGCGGTGTGAACAGCGCCGAGAACAGCAACTGCGGCGCGGCCGACCACCGCGCCACCGGAACCGGTCGGGCGACCGCCAGGTTCTTCGGCACCAGCTCGCCGAACACCATCGACAGCGAGGTGGCGATCAGGATCGCCAGCGCCAGCGCGATCCCGCCGGTGTATTGCGGCGGTACGCCGATCGCGTCAAGCGCCGGGTGGATCAGCCGGGCCACGACGGGTTCGGCCAGAAAGCCCGTCGCGAGCGTGGTGATCGAGATGCCGACCTGGGCGCCGGAGAGCTGGAACGACAGCGTGCGGTGCGCCCGTCGGACCAGCTGGTCGCGCCGGTTGCCGCTGCGCGCGTTGGCTTCCACCGTGCTGCGCTCGAGCGCGGTGAGCGAGAACTCGGCGGCGACGAAAACCGCGGTGCCCGCGGTCAACAGGACGAATGCGAGTAGAGCCAACAGCGACGAGACGACGCTCATCGGGTGGTCTCCACGCGGATGCCGGGCCGCTGGCCCGGCCGTCTAGAGGAAGGCTCGGCGTCGGGAGGCTCGGGCCGCTCGGCCCCCTCGGGCCCCTCTGCAACCCGGACCTCGACGGGTGCCTGCGGCACGTGATCCCTTTCGCGTAGAGGACTGAAGAAAACCCATGGTAACGGGTGATGGGGCGGGTGCGGGATCACCAACCGGTGGGCAGCGGGTGGCCCTCGGCGAAGCCGGCCGCGGACTGCACGCCGAGCACGACCTTCTCGTGCAGTTCGGCGAGATTGGCGGCGCCGACGTAGGTGCACGTGCTGCGCACCCCGGACGTGATGTGGTCGAGCAGATCCTCCACGCCGCCGCGGGACGGGTCCAGCCCCATCCGCGATGTCGAGATGCCTTCCTCGAACAGCGCCTTGCGGGCCCGGTCGAACGCGCCGTCGCCGGCCGTGCGGGCGGCCACCGCGCGCTTGGACGCCATGCCGTAGCTCTCCTTGAACGGCTGGTTGTCGCGGTCGCGCATCAGGTCGCCGGGGGATTCGTAGGTGCCGGCGAACCAGGAGCCGATCATCACATTGGAGGCGCCCGCCGCCAGCGCGAGCGCGACGTCGCGCGGGTGGCGGATGCCGCCGTCCGCCCACACGTGGGCGCCCAATTCTCTTGCTGCAGCGGCGCATTCGACGACCGCCGAGAACTGCGGCCGGCCGACGCCGGTCATCATCCGCGTGGTGCACATGGCGCCGGGCCCGACGCCGACCTTGACGATCGAGGCGCCCGCGTTGACCAAGTCCCTGGTGCCCTCGGCGGAGACGACGTTGCCCGCGGCGAGCGGTAGACCGAGGTCCAGCGCCGCCACCGCCTCGATCGCGTCGAGCATCTTGACCTGGTGCCCGTGCGCGGTGTCGATCACGAGCAGGTCGACACCGACCTCGGCCAGGCCGCGCGCCTTGGCGCCGACATCGCCGTTGATGCCGACCGCGGCGGCGATCCGCAACCGGCCCCTTTCGTCGACGGCAGGGGCGTAGATGCCCGCCCGGATCGCGCCGGTGCGCGTCAGCACACCGGCCAGCGTGCCGTCGCTCTCGGTCAACACCGCCACGTCGACCGGTGCGTGCTCGAGCAGATCGAAGACCTTGCGCGGTTCGGTCCCCACCGGCGCGGTGACGAAGTCGGAGATGGCGATGTCGCGCACGCGGGTGAAGCGGTCGACGCCCTCGCAGTTGGCCTCGGTCACCAGTCCGATCGGCCTGCCCTCGAACACCACGACCGCGGCGCCGTGCGCGCGCTTGTGGATCAGCGCGGTCGCATCGGACACCGAGTCGTCGGGGGAGAGCACGACGGGGGTGTCGACGACGAGGTCGCGGCTCTTGACGAAGTCGACCGTCTCGTTGACCGCCGAGATCGGCAGGTCCTGCGGAAGCACGACGAGGCCGCCGCGGCGGGCCACCGTCTCGGCCATCCGTCGGCCCGCGACCGCAGTCATGTTCGCGACGACGACGGGGATCGTGGTGCCCGAGCCGTCGGAGGTCGACAGGTCGACGTCCATCCGCGACTGGACGTCGGAGCGTCCGGGGACGACGAAGACGTCGTTGTAGGTCAGGTCATATGCGGGCCGGTGGCCCTCCAGAAAACGCATGTCGGCTCAAGTCTAGTTGCGCGCCAGTCCTCGGCCGAGCAGACGCGAAACTGCCCATTTTTGGCCGAAAAGCGGCAGTTTTACGTCTGCTCGCCGGGTATGGCGTCAGGCCTCGACCTCGCTGCGGTCCCCGCTCCACAGCGTGTGGAACCGCTTGGCGGGGTCGGCGTCGATGCGCCCGTATGTGTGCGCACCGAAGTAGTCGCGAAGGCCCTGGGTGAGCGCGGCGGGCAGGCGCTCGGTGCGCAGCGCGTCGTAATACGACAGCGCCGAGGCGAAACCCGGGATCGGGATGCCCAACTCGGTGGCCGTGACCACGACTCGGCGCCAGCTGTCGATCGCCGCCTCGATGGCGCTGCGGAAGTACGGCGCGACGATCAGCGTCGGCAGGTCGGGATCCTCGTCGAACGCATCCTTGATCCGGTTGAGGAACTTGGCCCGGATGATGCAGCCGCCGCGCCAGATGGTGGCCAGGTCGCCGGGCGTGACGCCCCAGTCGTACTCGGCGCTGCCCGCCTGGATCTGGTTGAAGCCCTGCGCGTAGGCGATGATCTTCGACGCGTACAACGCCTGGCGGACGTCCTCGGTGAATTTCTCGGCGTCGCTGGGCCTTTCGCCGAGATCACCCGACGCCAGCCCGGTGGTGGCCTTGCGCTGGGTCACCGATCCGGACAGCGCGCGAGCGAACACGGCCTCGGCGATGCCGGTCACCGGGACGCCGAGATCGAGGGCCGACTTCACCGTCCAGCGTCCGGTGCCCTTCTGCTCGGCCTCGTCGAGGATGATGTCGACGAGCGGCTTGCCGGTCTTGGCGTCGTTCTGGCGCAGCACTTTCGCGGTGATCTCGACCAGGAAGCTGTCCAGGTCGCCGGAGTTCCACTCGTCGAAGACGTCGGCGATCTCGCCCGCCGACTTGCCCAGCCCGTCGCGCAGCAGCTGATAGGCCTCGCCAATCAGCTGCATGTCGGAGTACTCGATGCCGTTGTGCACCATCTTCACGAAGTGGCCGGCGCCGTCGGGGCCGATGTGGGTGCAGCACGGCACGCCGTCGACGTGTGCGGAGATCTCCTCGAGCAGCGGGCCCAGCGATTTGTAGGACTCAGCCGGGCCGCCGGGCATGATGGACGGCCCGTTCAGCGCGCCCTCCTCGCCGCCGGAGATGCCCGCCCCGACGAAGTGCAGACCGCGTTCGCGCATCGCCTTCTCGCGCCGGATCGTGTCGGTGTAGAGCGCGTTGCCCCCGTCGATGATGATGTCGCCCTCTTCCATCGCGTCGGCGAGCTCGTTGATCACCGCGTCGGTGGGGTCACCGGCCTTGACCATGATCAGCACCCGGCGCGGCTTCTCCAGCGCGTCGAGGAACTCCGCAATGGTCTCGCTGCGCACGAACTTGCCCTCGGAGCCGTGCTGTTCGAGCAGCGCATCGGTCTTGGCGACCGACCGGTTGTGCAGCGCAACGGTGTACCCGTGCCGGGCGAAATTGCGCGCGATGTTGGACCCCATGACGGCGAGCCCGGTCACCCCGATTTGAGCGGTACCGGTGGTCGATGCGGAAGCGTCAGAGCTCATTCGGGCAGCCTTTCGTTGTTTTGTTGTGTGAACGCATGGTTCGGGAGTGGCTTGTCCCTTAAGCGGTGAACAGCCTTTGCAGCTCGGTCAGCCACGGCAGCACCACCGCGACGGTCGGGACCACGAGCACCGCCGCCGCGGCCGCGTACGCGCCAGCGGCCAGCACCCGGCTGTTGGGTCGCCCGCCGAGGCGGCGCACCCGCAGCACGGTGGTGGGCCCGCCCGCGGCCAGCGCACCCGACGGCGTGCGCCCGGCCGCGCACGCGACGAGCGCGCGGGCCAGGGGAGTGGGACCGGCGATGCGCACCGCGGCGTCGTCGGCCAGCATCTCGACCAGCAGGCGCACGGCGTGCAATGCGCTTCCGCTGCGGACGAAGCGGGGGAAGGCCGCGTGCACGGCGGTGAACATCTCGAGCACCAGGTCGTGCCGGGCGCGCAGGTGCGCCCGTTCGTGGGTGAGGATCGCAGCGATCTCGTTGTCCTCCAACGTCGTCAGTGTGCCCTCGCTGACCACCACGCGGCTGCGCACCCCGGGCAGGCAGTAGGCCAGCGGCTGATCCACGTCGAGGATGCGCAGCCCGTCGCCGGCGTGCGCGCGGGCCCACGTCTGCGACTTGCCCACGAGGTCGACGACCATCCGGTGATGCGCACGACGGCGTCGCGTCGCGATCGCGACCTGCAACACCGCGGCCATCAACCGGGCGCCGATCACCAGCGTCAGCGCGAAGACGACGACGTAGGCGATCCACACCGGCCACCCCATGACGGCGATCTCACTGGTGATGCCTGCGGTCGGCCTACCGTCGGGCCCGGGCGCGAAAAGCCTGCTCGCGATCGCGATCCCGGCCGAGAAGGCCGACAGGACCGCGGCCGATGCGATGGCCTGCCACAACACGATCGCCGCCCGCGGTGCGCGGAAGGGCCAGGACGCGCGCGCCAGAAGAGCCGGCACCGGTCCGGACAGGACCAGCGCCAGGATGGTGAAGGCCAGCGCGGACACGCTGTAAGTCTCTCTCAGCCGGTGCCCGAATTACCAGCGGGCGGCGTAACGCGATCCTTGCTTTCCAGCTCGGCCAGCGCGCGGCGCAACGCGGCCGCTTCGTCGGCGCCGACCCGCTCGACGAAATGCACCAGCGCCGCCTCCCGACTGCCCGAATCGGCGGCCTGGTCGAGCGCATCGACCATCAGCCCCGCGACCAGCTCGTCGCGGCCGTGAGTCGGGGCGTAGCGGTGGGCGCGGTCGTCGCGGTGCTGCACGACGAGGTTCTTCTTCGCCAGCCGCTGCAGCACGGTCATGATCGTGGTGTACGCCAAGTCGCGTTCGGCGGAGAGCGCCTCGTGAACCTGGCGCACGGTTTGGGGCTCGCGCGAGGACCACAGGTGATCCATCACAGCGCGTTCCAGTTCCCCTAGACGCGTCAACTTCGCCATCGTCCGTTCATCTCCTAGAGGCTATTGGACCAGCGTACTACTTGTTACTACCGTGCGTCGTATTTCGCCTGGCGGACAAGGCTTTGCCGACGACTGCGCGAACCTTCCGCCGTGGTCACCGCCGCTTTGCGGCCCTGTGTGAAAGCAGTCACAGGGTCTAGCCGTCGTGACGCGCACAGCTATAGTAAGCCTTACCTAACTCGATATCGGGAGGCCCCATGACGGTATTGGTCGACGATCCACTCATCGCAAGCATGGCGATCCGCCGGATCCTGCCGCTGCATGAGTCGAGTCGGCGGCTACGCGCGCTCTACCCCGAGTGTCCGCGCGTCTACGGCGTCGCGGTGATGGGTGACCTGTCCCGGCGGCGCTGGTGGCCGCTGGCCGATGCGCTGACCACGGACCGTCTGCAGACGATGTTCGACCTCGCGGCCGAGGAGACTGACAGCCGCGCGGCGGTCGCCCATCAATTGGCGGCCACGCTCGCCCACGTCGTCGTCGGCCGGGTCGTACCGCTGGTCGTCCTCGAGGGCCGGGCCTGGGACACCGGGCTGGAGAACCTGTGGGTGCACGTGGATTCCGAGGGTGCGATCGATTGGGTCGGCGTCGTCGATCCGACACTGCGGGCCCTGCCGGACGATCCGTGCTTCGAGCGCGGGTCGGGTCACATCGACCGGTCGACGCGCGAGGGGATCGTGGCGCTGCCGAGCGAGGCTGCGTTGACGACGTGGGTGGCGCACCGCAGTCACCGCGCGCTCGCGCCCCTGTTCACCAAGCTGGCGGAGATCAGCGGCGGCGCTATGTCGGTCGCGTCGATGTGGCACGTCGTGGGCGGGGCGGTGGTTTCCGCGGCCACGCAGGTGCCGCTGCTCGCCGGTTCGAGCGAGTGGACGAGCATGCGCCGCAGCCAGGCCGTGCTCGACGCTCTGGTCGGCTTCGGACTTCCCGTCCGGGGCACCTCGCGATCGAATGCGGGGAAGGTCTTGCTTAATTAGGCAAGCCTTGCCTATGCTCTTGCAGTGATCGAAAACTGAACCACCGGACCGCGCCGGAGTCCTGAGGGCTGCAGAGACCCCCGGTCCACACGGAGGACGGGCCCCGCACCATTGGTGCGGGGCCCGTTCGCATTGCCGCCGAACGCGGGGCTGGCTCAACGCTTTTCGATCAAACCTCCTCGACCGCCCCACCGCCGTCGGCCCAGTCGCCGAAGCCGCCGAGGTTGAAGACGTTCTCGTAGCCGAGTTCCTTGAGCGCCTGACCGGCCAGGGCCGAGCGGCCGCCGGACGCGCAATACACGATGACCGGCTTGTCCTTGGAGAAGTTCTGGTCGTGGTACGGCGACCCCGGGTCGGCGCGGAACTCGAGCATGCCGCGCGGCACGTGGACGGCGCCTGCCACCTTTCCGCTTTTCTCCACCTCGGGGGCGTCGCGGACGTCGACGACCAACGCGCCTTTGCCGATCAAGTCTTTCGCCTCGTCGTGGGAGATCTTCGGCACCACGGCGTTGGCGGCTTCTACGAGCTCTTTCGCGGACTTGGCCATGGCCGACCCTAACTCGCAGCACCCGACGCGGTCATGGAGTTCGACGGCGTGTAAACACGTTGCGTGACTTCCGACCTGCCATCCGACCTGGGTAAGGGCTACGACAAAGAGCTCGGCCTCACTTATCTCGACCTCGGACCCGACGGCGGCCGTGCGCAGCTGACGATCACCGACAAGCTGCTGCAGCCCTACGGCATCGTGCACGGCGGCGTGTACTGCTCGATCGTCGAGAGCCTGGCGAGCGTGTCGGCGGCGGTGTGGCTCGCCGACCATGGAGGCGGCAACGTCGTCGGCGTCAACAACAACACCGACTTCCTGCGGGCAATCTCGTCGGGCAGCGTCACCGCGGTGTCCACGCCGATTCACCGCGGTCGGCGCCAGCAGCTGTGGCAGATCGTCATCACCGACGAGAACGACAAGGTCGTCGCCCGTGGGCAGGTACGGCTGCAGAACATGCCCGCCGAGTAGGCCTTCGCGTGCGCTGCTGATCGCCGCGCTCCGTGGCAATATCGCCCACTATGCGTCTATCCCCGCATGAGCAGGACCGCCTGCTCATCTCCTACGCGGCCGAATTGGCGCGGCGCCGGCAGGCCCGCGGTCTGAAGCTCAACCATCCGGAGGCGGTCGCGGTGATCACCGACCACCTCCTGGAGGGAGCACGCGACGGACGCACCGTGGCCGAGCTCATGGCGAGCGGCCGCGAGGTCCTGCGCCGCGACGACGTGATGGACGGCGTGCCCGAGATGCTCGACGACGTCCAGGTCGAGGCGACGTTTCCCGACGGCACGAAGCTCGTCACCGTCCACCATCCGATCCCGTGACCGAATCGATGGTGCCCGGCGAGATCCTGTACGGGGACGGTGATATCGAGATCAATCCCGGCGCCCCGCGTCTCTCGATCGAGATTGTCAACACCGGAGACCGACCGGTGCAGGTGGGCAGCCACGTACACCTGCCGCAGGCCAACGCCGCGCTGTCCTTCGACCGTCCGACCGCGCACGGCCACCGGCTCGAGATCCCCGCGGGCACCGCGGTGCGGTTCGAACCCGGTGTGGCCCAGACTGTCTCGCTCGTCCCGCTGGGGGGCTCGCGTGAGGTGCACGGCTTGAGCCTGAACCCGCCCGGCCGGCTTGACCGATGAGAGGAGCCCGATGACCCGGTTGCCGCGCGCCAGATACGGTGCACTGTTCGGGCCGACGACCGGCGACCGGATCCGGTTGGCCGACACCGACCTGTTCATCGAGATCACCGAGGACCGCAGCGGGGGAGCGGAGGTCGCCGGCGACGAGGCCGTCTTCGGCGGGGGCAAGGTGTTGCGTGAGTCGATGGGCCAGGGCCGTGCGACGCGTGCGGACGGGGCACCCGACACCGTCATCACCGGTGTGGTGATCCTCGACTACTGGGGAGTCATCAAGGCCGACATCGGCATTCGCGACGGTCGCATCACCGCGATCGGCAAGGCCGGCAACCCGGACATCATGTCGGGCGTGCATCCCGATCTGGTCGTGGGTCCCTCGACGGAGATCATCGGCGGCAATGGCCGCATCGTCACCGCCGGCGGCATCGACTGCCACGTGCACCTGATCTGCCCGCAGACCATGGCCGAGGCGCTCGGCGGCGGCATCACCACGATGGTCGGCGGCGGCACCGGTCCCGCGGAGGGCAGCAAAGCCACCACCGTCACCCCCGGCGCATGGCATCTGGCCCGCATGCTCGAATCGCTGGACTCCTGGCCGGTGAACATCGCACTGCTCGGCAAGGGCAACACCGTCAGCGCCGAGGCCATGTGGGAGCAATTGCGGGGCGGCGCTTCGGGTTTCAAGCTGCACGAGGACTGGGGCAGCACGCCCGCGGCGATCGACGCCTGCCTCAGCGTGGCCGACGCATCGGGTGTCCAGGTGGCGCTGCATTCCGACACCCTCAACGAGGCGGGGTTCGTGGAGGACACCGTCGGCGCGATCGCCGGTCGGTCCATCCACGCCTACCACACCGAGGGCGCAGGCGGCGGACACGCGCCCGACATCATCACCGTCGCCGCGCAGCCGCACGTGCTGCCGAGTTCGACCAACCCGACGCGGCCGCACACGGTCAACACGCTCGACGAGCATCTCGACATGTTGATGGTGTGCCACCACCTCAACCCCAGTGTCCCCGAGGATCTCGCGTTCGCCGAGAGCCGTATCCGTCCCTCCACCATCGCCGCCGAGGACCTGTTGCACGACATCGGCGCGATCTCGATGATCGGCAGCGATGCGCAGGCGATGGGCCGCATCGGGGAGGTGGTCATCCGCACCTGGCAGACCGCGCACGTCATGAAGCGCAGACGCGGAGCGCTCGACGGCGACCCGACCGGACCGAAGCAGTCCGACAATCACCGCGCACGCCGCTACGTCGCCAAGTACACGATCTGCCCGGCGATCGCGCACGGTCTCGACGGTGAGATCGGGTCGGTCGAGGTGGGCAAGCTCGCCGACCTGGTGTTGTGGGAGCCCGCGTTCTTCGGGGTGCGACCGCACGCGGTGCTCAAGGGCGGCATGATCGCCTGGGCCGCAATGGGAGACGCCAACGCGTCGATCCCCACCCCGCAGCCGGTGCTGCCGCGTCCCATGTTCGGCGCGGCGCCGTCGGCCGCCGCCGCCACGTCCGTGCACTTCGTCTCGCAGCAGGCCGTCGACGACGGGCTCGCCGATCGGATCGACGTGAAGCGGCGCCTCGTTGCGGTCAAGGATGTCCGCAAGGTGGGCAAAGCCGATATGCCGCTGAACGACGCACTGCCTCGCATCGAGGTCGACCCCGACACGTTCACCGTCCGCATCGACGGCGACGTGTGGCAGGAGCAGCCGGCGACCGAATTGCCGATGGCGCAACGGTATTTCCTCTTCTGACGATGACGAACTTGACCACGCTTCTCGCACTTGCCGATTCGCGGCTGCCGACCGGCGGGCACGTGCACTCCGGCGGCGTCGAGGAGGCAGTCACCAGCGGACTGGTCGCCGACGTGGCCACGCTGCGGGCCTATCTGCGTCGTCGCATCCGCACCCAGGGACTGGTCACTGCCTCCCTGGCGACGGCGGTGCACACCGGCACACTCACCCCGGCCCGGGCCGACCTCGAAACCGACGCTCGCACACCGGCACCCGCAGCCCGCCAGGCGTCGCGCGCGCAGGGCCGAGGCCTGGTCCGGCTGGCCCGGCGGGTGTGGCCCGGCGAAGACTGGGAGTCGCTCGGCGCGACCCCCCACCTCGCGGTGGCTGCGGGATGGACGGGCCGTGCCGCCGGTCTGACGGCTGAGCAGACCGCGCTTTCGGTCGTCTACACCACCATGACGAACTCGGCGACGGCCGCCCAGCGACTGCTCGCCCTCGATCCCGGCGACGTCGCGGCGCTCACTTTCGAACTGTCGGCGCTGTGTGATCAGACGTCGGCCTCGGCCGCCAAGGAACTGGCCGACCTGTCCGATCCGCTGCTCGACGTGCTGGCCGAGCGCCACCACCGCCGCGAACGCCCACTCTTCGTCTCGTAGCCCCGAAAGGACGTCATGCCACCGCATTTCATCGACGGCGAGCCGCACCACCATGTCGAGCAGCGGATCGGACAGGTCGGCCAGTTCCTTGGCGGCCGAGGCCGACGTCTGATCACACAGCGCCGACAGTT
>NZ_LZJE01000394.1:0-10730 GCF_001666865.1 Mycobacterium sp. E136 | reverse complement strand
AGGTGTTCGTCGTCCATCCGCGCCGCGGCCACGTCACCCGCGGCGAATACGCCGGTCACCCCCGCGATCCGCAGATAGTCGTCGACCGGTACGCGAGCCAGCGGGTCCACACCCACGCCCAGCCGTCCCGTCAGCGGATGGGCGCGCATACCGGCACACCAGACGACGGTGGCCGTTTCGATGACCTCACCCGTCGACAGCGTGACGCTACGTTCGCCGACCGCGGTGACGCCCACGCCGGTGATCGCCTCGACGCGGTTGTCGCGCAGCGCTTTCTCGATGACCGGGCGTGCCGACTCGCCCATGTCGGAGCCGACGTGCGCGTTGCGGTCGACGAGTATCACCCGCGGCGTCACCCCGAGCGCATCCGTCAACATCCCGGGCAACTCGCTGGCCGTCTCGATGCCCGTGAGGCCCGCACCGACGACGACGGCTGTCGCCGACGCCGTGTCGTCGCGCTGCAGCGAACGAATGTGTTCCTGCAGACGCACTGCCGCGTCGTAGGTGTCGACGTCGTACCCGAACTCCGCCAGACCCGGAATGTCGGGTTTGGCGACGCGGCTGCCCACCGCCAGCACGAGGCGGTCATAACCCAGCGTTGCTCCGTCGGCGGTGTTGATCTCGGCTGCAGCGGCGTCGATTTCGACCACCTCCGCGGAGACGTGCCCGACGCCGACGGGATCGAGCAACTGAGACAGCGGGATTCGGCACGGGCGCAGGTCCGGCTCGTAGTTGCGCACCCGGATGTCGTGATACGGCTTGGAGCTGACGACGGTGACGTCGACCGTGTCGACGCCGAGGTCGTCGAGACGGCGCGCGGCGCCGAGCGCGGCCCACAGTCCGGCGAACCCGGACCCGGCCACGAGAACGCGCGCTGACACCGGCACCGTCCCATCGTCGTGCGGTGTGGGGGCGTGGGCAAGCACCACGGCCGAGTGACCGTCAGGTCTCCGCCGTCAGATCCGCAGTCTCACGAGCCACTAAATCAATCGCTTGATTTAAGTCTCGGGGCGGTGTCTACTGAATCGGTGACCGCAGCCCGGCCTCTCAGTGGACACAGGTCCGAAGGCACCCGCGAGGTGCTGCTCGCCGCCGCCGAGCGCCTCTTCGCCGAGCGCGGTATGCACGCGGTGTCCAACCGGCAGATCAGCGAGGCCGCATCGCAGGGCAACAACGCCGCCGTCTGCTATCACTTCGGCACACGGACCGATCTGTTGCGCGCGATCGAAAGCAAACACCGCGTGCCGATCGAACAACTGCGGGCCCGGATGCTCGCCGGGCTGGGCGCGACCGCCGACCTGCGGGACTGGGTCGACTGCCTGGTCCGTCCGCTGACCGATCATCTCGACCAGCTGGGCAACCCGAGTTGGTATGCACGGTTCGCCGCCCAGGCCATGGCCGATCCGACTTACCGCGACGTGGTCACCAAGGACGCGCTGTCGTCACCGCATCTGGTGCAGGTGATCGACGGCATCACCGGATGCCTTGCCCAACTGCCCAGGCGAGTCCGCTTCGAGCGAATCGTGATGGCGCGCAACCTGCTCATGCATACCTGCGCCGAACACGAGGGCGCCCTGGCTCAGCACGGCCCGCTCGCCCGGTCGCCGTGGCCGCAAGCCGCCGAAGGGCTCACCGATGCGATCACCGGCCTGTGGCAGGCGCCGGTGCGCCGGACCGAACGGCCACGCAGAGAAAGGGGTCGCCCGTGACCGACACCCTCACACCCGGCACGGGGGACGGCACGTCCGATGTGCCCGACTTCCCGATGCCGCGCGCAGGCGGACGCTGGTTCGCCCCACCGCCGAAAGCGCTGGATCTCAACGACACCAGTCAACTCAACCGCGTGCGTATCTGGGACGGCAGCACCCCCTGGCTGGTGACCGGATACGAGGCGATCCGCTCGTTGTTCGCAGACGGCCGGGCCAGCGTCGACGACCGCAAACCCGGCTATCCGCACTGGAACGAGGGCATGCTCGCCACCGTGCACAAGCGGCCGCGCTCGGTGTTCACCTCGGATGCCGAGGAGCACACGAGGTTTCGCCGGATGCTGTCGCGGCCGTTCACCTACAAGCGGGTGGAGGCGCTGCGTCCGGCCGTCCAGCGCATCACCGACGAACACATCGACGCGATCCTGGCCGGCCCCCAACCGGCGGATCTCGTCGAGAACCTCGCGCTGGCGATCCCGTCGCTGGTGATCAGCGAAATGCTCGGCGTCCCTTACGAAGACGCGACGTTCTTCCAGGAGCAGGCGAACCGGGGGATGAGCCGCTACGCGTCGGCCGAGGACGCCGCCGAAGGCGCGGGTGCGCTGGCGAAGTACATCGCCAACCTGGTGCGCAGGAAGATGGACGAGCCCAGCGAGGATCTGGTGTCCGACCTCGCCGAGCGGGTGCGTTCGGAGGAGATCAGCGTCCGGGAAGCCGCCCAACTGGCCACCGGTGTGCTGATCGCGGGTCACGAGACGACAGCGGGACAGCTCGGGGTCAGCATCGTGGCGCTGCTCGAACATCCCGACCAGGCCGCGTTGCTGCGCGACGCCGATGATCCGAAGGTCATCGCCACGGCCATCGAGGAACTGCTGCGATACGTCAGCATCATTCAGACCGGCCAGCGCCGCATCGCCGCGGAGGACATCGAGGTCTGCGGTCAGCGGATCCGCGCCGGAGAGGGCATCATCCTCGATGTGGCTCCGGCCAATTGGGACCCTCGCCAGTTTCCCGAACCCGACCGCCTCGATCTGCGCCGTGACGACGGTCCGCACGTCGGATTCGGCTACGGCAGACACCAGTGCGTCGGCCAGCAGTTGGCCCGGATGGAGTTGCAGATCGTGCTGCCGACGCTGCTGCGACGCATTCCGACCATGCGACTGGCGGTTCCGGTCGACGAACTGCCCTTCAAACACGACGCGCTGGCCTACGGCCTCTACGAGTTGCCGGTCGAATGGTGAAGGGCGGACTCGAACTGCGCGTGCCCGACCTCTCGGGCCGCCTCGCCGTGGTCACCGGCGCCAACAGCGGCCTCGGATTCGGGCTGGCGCGGGAGCTTGCGGCGGCCGGCGCCGACGTGATCCTGGCCGTCCGCAACCGCGCCAAGGGCGAGGCCGCGATTGCGCAGATCCGCCAGGCCGTCCCACGGGCCAGCGCCCGCGTCGCGGATCTCGACCTCGCCTCCCTGAAAAGCGTTGCCGCCCTTGGTGACCATCTCGCCGAGGAAGGCCGCCCGATCGACGTCCTGATCAACAACGCGGGGGTGATGACCCCGCCGCAGCGGCAGGCGACGGAAGACGGTTTCGAGTTGCAGTTCGGCGCGAACCACCTCGGCCACTTCGCCTTGACCGCGCACCTGCTGCCACTGCTGCGGGCATCCGCCGGTGCGCGGGTGGTCACCGTCAGCAGCATCGCGGCCACGCAGCGCGGGTTGACGTTCGACGATGTCAACGCCGAACACGGCTACCGGCCGATGCGCTCGTATGGCATGGCGAAGCTCGCGCAGCTGATGTTCGCCAAGGAACTCGACCAGCGCAGCCGCGCGCACGGGTGGGGGTTGATGTCGAACGCCGCCCATCCCGGCCTGTCGAAGACCAACCTGCTCAGCGGCGCCTCCTACGGACGCGACAAGCCGACCCTGAACGCCCGTATCACCAGGGCCACCTGGCGCCTGCTGCCGTTCATGTGGCTCGACGTCGACGAGGGGATCAAGCCGACCCTCTATGCCGCGGCGTCGCCCGACGCCGAGGGCGGCGCCTACTACGGTCCACGCGGATTTTACGAGACCGCCGGCGGCGGTGTCGGTTTCGCGAAGGTGCCGCCCGCGGTGTGTCGCGCCGAGGACCGTCAGGAGGTTTGGCGGCTGTCCGAAGAGTTGACCGGCGTGACCTACCTGGATTGAGCGAGCGCATGACAACCGAGGCCGACGAGGTCTTCCATTCCGCCACCGCGGATCCGGACTGGAACGAGAGCGGGTGGTTCAACTTCGCGATACCCGAGCGCGACATCAACGGGTTCGTGTACTACTACCACGACATCCGCACCGGAACCAGCGGAGGCGGGCCCGCGATGTGGGACCCGAGCGGCGAAGAGACCTACGACTGTCTGTTCTACGACTGGCGCTGGACTCAACCACCCACGGGTGCACTGGACTTCACCGACTTCCGGCTGCCGAATTCGTTGCGCCACGTCGTGGTCGAACCGATGCACCGCTACCGGCTGACCTATTCGGAGCTGGGACTGGACCTCGACCTCGAGTGGACATCGTTGATGGCGCCCCACGTCCTCGGTTCCGCGTCCCCGCAGCACTGTCACTTCGACCAGCCGGGCCACATGCGCGGCACCGCGACGCTGAACGGTGAGCGATTCGATATCGACTGCTTCTCGATGCGCGACCGCACCTGGGGGCCGCACCGTCCAGGCGCCCGCCGCTCCGGCGACTACCTGTGGGCCATCGCCGACGCCGAGTCCAGCTGGCATGCGATCACGATGGCGAGCAGGTCCGGCGTCGACCGTGTCGTCGGCGGCTACCTGCTGCGCGACGGCGAGGTGGGGGAGCTCGTCGCCGGTGAGCGCCGGGTGCTCGACCGTCGTGCCGGGGCGCCTGTGCGGGTGGTGCTCGACGCCGAGGACGACCGCGGCCGCGGGTTGCACGCCGAGGGCGATGTGCGCACCGCCCTGCGGTGGCTCGGGTGGCCGGGACGGATGACATTCTGGACGCTGACCGACTGGCGATGGGACGGCAGGCAGGGGTGGGGTGAGGACCAGGAGTTCTTCGCCCGTGAACAGGTTCGAACGCTGATTCGTTGAGGCTCAGCTGGTTTCGCCGCGGGTCTGCCACACGTTCAACACATTGGTCAGCATCTGCAACGGTGCGCGGACCCCTTCGTCGGACTTGATCCGCGGATCGATGCGCGTGGTGTGCCGGCCCGAGTCGGGCAGGCGCTTGCGGATCAGCGCCGGCACGTCGAGCAGCCATGTGACGCCCATCAGCGTCGCGTACATGACAAGATGACGCTCCACCGTCGCGGGGTCGAGCGCCGGGCCACCGCTCGCCAGCAACTCCTTGCAGAACATCTCGAGCAGCTCGTCGAGATGGTCGTCCCACAGCGAGGTTTCAGCCCCGGACAGGGAACCCCACACCGCCATCGCCACATTCATCCGGCTGACGCAGCCCCAGTCCATCAGGCCGCAGCACAGCTCGCCGTCGTCGCCGCGCCAGAACCAGGCGTTATCGACGTTGGCGTTCCAGTGGCACAACGCAAGATAGTCGGCGTCGGCGCTCAGCAGCTCGAACACCTTCGCTTCGCGCCGAATCAGCTGCGGCGCCTCGGCGACGAACGTCGACAGGAACGATGACGTTCGTACGTTCGCCGGGAAAAAGCCCTCATGAGCTTCGACGAACTCGACAAGCCGGCGCAGTCGGCGCTCGAGTTGGTCGGCGCTGTACGCCGGCGGCTGGCCCACCGTCGCAGCCCGCAGATCCACCGTGAACGGGGCGAGAAGTTCGGCGGGCAGCCGACCCGACCGCTCGGTTCCCGCCAAGCGCGCGACCGCGGTCAGCAGCGCCCGATAATGCCCTGCCGGATCGGGCATCTCGTAGTCCAGACACTTGTGGTGCTGCGGTTCGATGCCCCCTGTCCCGAACGCGATCCGCTCGCTGATCATCAACCCGGTTCCGGTTTCGCGGTGGAAGTCGGCGAACAGGGTGGCCGGCACGGCGATGGGAAAGCCCCGCGCGCGGGTCAGCGCGGCGAATCGGGTCTCGGACTCCATCTGGGTGCGCCCGATATCGCGTACCGGATCGTCGAAGTCGCGCGAGAACTTCACGAACAGGTCGGTGCACAGGGGAGGCTGGTGTCCCGAATAGCGCGCGGTCAGTGCGGCCTTTCGTCCCGTGCTGCCGCCGGAGACCTCATCGAAGCGTTCGATGGCGACCACCTCGCCGTCGGCCGACAGCGTGCCGTAGGCGCGCAACGCGTCGGTGAGGAAGGCGGTCCCTGCCCTGCGGAGCGCGTCGGGGTGGGCGGGAAACGCGAGGCCGGTCGCATCGCCGCGCACCCAGTCGATTTTCACCATGTCTGTTCCGCCGCGCGCACCAGGATCTCGTTGACCGCGACGCGCCGGTCGCGTGTCACCATGTACGCCACCGCGTCGGCGACGTCCTCGGGTTTCAGTTTCACCATTCCCGCCGTCCTGGCTTGCTGAGCCGTGAGCGCCTGCGGATCAAGGTGATCGAAGATCTCGGTCTCGACCGTGCCCGGCTCGACGATTCCCACGCGCACCCGCTTGCCGATGAGTTCCTGGCGGATGCCCTCACTGAACGCGTTGACACCGAACTTGGTGAGCGAATAGACGGCGGTCCCGGGCCTGGCGACCCGACCGCCGGTCGAGCTGATCGTGACCACGTCGGCGACGCCGCGCGGGGAGTCTTCGGCCGCGGCGATCAGATGGGGGAGGGCCGTACGCGTCGCGTAGAGCACGCCGTGGATATTGACGGACACCAGAGCCTCCCAGTCGGACAGGGGCGCTTCGGCGGCGTCACCCATCCGCAACAGGCCTGCGTTGTTGACCAGCGTGTCGATGCGGCCCCACTCGCCGACGGTCGTGGCCACCGCGGCCGCCACCTGTTCGGCGTCGGCGACATCGGCGGGCGCGGCCAACGCCCTGCCGCCGGCCGCCGCGATCTCGTCGGCCAGCTCGATCAATCGGTCGCGACGCCGCGCCACCAACGCAACCGATGCGCCCTCGGCGGCCAGCGCTCGGGCGGTCGCCGCGCCGATCCCGCTGCTGGCGCCGGTCACCAGCGCCACCGTCCCGGACAACACGGTCATGCGTTCCTCACTCCCGTCTGCCCGAGGATGTCGCCGAGCACATAGTCGTTGTGTTCTCCGAGGTCCGGTGCGCCGCGCTCGATCCGGGCGGCCCGGGTCATCGACCATGACGGCCCCAGCGCCGGCCGCTGACCCTCGAGGCGGTCCGACACGAAACGATACGTGCCGCGTTCCCAGAGCAATTCATCGCCGATCACATCGGTGGCGGTCGCACTTTTGGCCGCGCCGACGCCGACCGACCGCAACCGGTGCGCGAGGCCGGAAGCGTCGTAGTGGCGGGTCAAGGTGTTCAGTTCGGCATCGAGGACCGCGGCACCGCGGCGGCGCGCGTCCCTCGTCGGGTATCGGGCAGCGAGGTCCTCCGCACCGAATTCCTCGCACATGCGCTGCCAGACATCGTCGTTCGCCACGGCGATCGCGATCCACTCGCCGCCCGCGCACCGGTAGCAACCGTGCGGCGCCATGTCGGGATGGCGGTTGCCGTCCGGCCCGAGCAGCCGGCCGGTCAGGTTCTGCTCGAAGAGGCAGTCGCCGACCATCGACGAGAGAACCTCGACGGCGGAGACGTCGACGAACTGGCCCTGGCCGGTCCGTTCCCGGTGCAGTAGCGCCGCGACGGCGGCCAACGCTGCGGCCGCGCCCACCGTGGAGTCGCCGTATCGCATACTCGCGCCGAGGGGAGGCCCGTCCGGATAGCCGACCAACGCCGCGAGGCCCGCCAGCGCGGCGAAACTCGGTGCATAGCCGGTCTGGTGGCCCAGCGGCCCGTCATTGCCCCACATCTTGATGGACACCGAGATGATGTCGGTTTTGAGCGCGGTCAGTTCCCGGTAGCCGAGGCCCTGTCGTTCCATGGCGCCGGGTCGCAGGTTGTTGAGCACGATATCGCTGCGGGAGATCAAGGCCCGCAGATCATCCCGGCCTCGCGCTGTCTTGATGTCGATGTCGACGCTGAGGATCTCGGGGTTGATGCTCAAGAAGTACGGGGCGTGGTTGATGTCGGTGCCGCCGTAAGCGCGCATCTCCTCTGGGGTCGCCGAGCACTCGACCTTGATGACCTCGGCGCCGAGAAAGGCGAGCAGCTTGCCGGCGTACGGTCCGGCCCACACCTTGGTCAGTTCGACGACCCGCACACCCTGCAACGGGCCACCCCGCGGGTCCTTCGGGGCCTTGAGTTGCGGGTGCTTGACCGCGGGAGCCGTATGCGGGGTGAAGAGTTCGGCCCGTACCTCGTCGGTGTGCTGGCCGAGGCTCGGTGCGGGAAGGGTGATCTCGGCCGGCGACGCGCTGAACCGGTAGCCGACGGTGGGGTAGGCGGCGGTGCCGAACACAGGGTCGGTGACGTCTCGAAAGAACCCACGGTGTCGGTACTGAGGTGAACGCATGAGTTCGGCTGCACCGTTGACCGGTACCAGGGGAACGCCCAGTCGCTGCGCCTCTTCCGCGGTGACGTCGCCCGGCCTGTCCCGCATCCAGTCGGCGAAGCCGCGACGGAAATCGGTGACGCGCCGCGGCGTGACACCGAATTCCAGCCAATCGTCGTCGAATTCGTCGAGCCACCCCGGCGCGCCCATAAGCGATTTGAGGCCCAGCCAGTGGGCGCGACTGGTCATGTAGAGATAGACGAACCCATCGCGACTCGCGAAGAAGGACGCGGGTCCCGCCTGGTCGTAATCGTCGCGGCGATCCTGCGGGGCGATCTCACCGGTGACGAACCGGCCGAGGATGCAATCGGCTCGCGAAGCCAGAACCGCCTGCTGTGACACGTCGATGTACTCGCCTCGGCCGCTGTGCATCCGGTCGAACAGCGCCGACGCCACGCACAGGGCCGCATCGAGGGCGGCCTCGTAATCGGCGAGGAATCGGCCCGGTCCCTTCAGTGGCGGCCGGTCCGCATCGGCGTGGCTGGGAGTGTGGTATCCCCACCCGCTGGCGTGAAAGACGTTGAGGCTCTGGGCATTGTCGAACTCCTGCGGCGCTGCCCGCCCGTACGGCGTGACGGTGCAGAACACCACGTGGGGGTGCCGCCGAGCGACCTCTTCCGGGCTCAACCCCTGCTCGACGGCCCACGCCGCGCCGTGGTCGTCGATCACCGCGTCGGCGGTGGTGATCAGCTCGTGCGTTGCGGCGGTGTCGAATTCGACGGAACGCTTGTTGGTGTTGAGGTACGCGAAGAGCCCGCTGCGCTCATGTCCGTCGTCGCCTCCGACCAGGGGGGCCAGCGCCCGGGTGGGGCTTCCCCACCCGGGCCGCTCGACCTTGATGACGTCGGCGCCCAGATCGGCGAGCAACTTGCCGCAGTACTCGCCGGTGACCCGCTCGGCCACCTCGATGATCCGGAAGCCGGTCAGCGCCGACACGGTGTCAGGGCTTGTTGCGTCCCGACCGGCTCAGCCGCCACTCCGGGGGGAAGTTCAGGTCGTTGTCCTTTACCACGTTGTTGAGCCCCTTCTCGAAGGTGCCCTCGGTGAGGTCGACGTCGTTCTGCTGGTCGTTCTGGATCATCGGCAGCATTCCTTCGACCATGCCGGTCAGCAGGCTCCCGAAGTACTCGCCCTTGTGCTGCTTGTACAGCTCGAGGAACGTCTTCTGCACCGCGACGGTGTCGGTCGGGCGGGATTTCGAGCAGGCCAGCGCGTACTTCTCGGTCTCGGCTTCCAGTTGGTCCCTGGGCACGACGCTGTTCAGGAAGCCACACTCGTACATCTCCTTGGCGCTGAACGGCCTTCCGGTGAACAACATCTCGGAGAACTTGCGCAGCCCCATCGTCTCGGCCCACCACCAGAGCCGCGGCCCCCAGCCGACGTAACGGAACGCCGGATGGCCGAAAAGCGCGTCGTCGGAGGAGATCACCAGGTCCGCATCGCCGGCCTGATAGAAATGCCAGCCGTAGCAGTACCCCTTCGCCTCGATGATGCTGATCTTGCGAAGCTCCTGCAGCGGCCGGTTACCGGCCCGCGCCTTGGCGTAGAAGTCGGTCACCGTCGAGAGGTAGCGATACGAGCCACCCGGCGGGTACTTGACGTCATCGTCGTTGATCGCGAGTTCGTGCAGCAGCGGCATGCCCGGGTTCTCCAGCATGCCGCGTTGCTCGGGAAGGTCGCCGCCGCTGCCGAAATCCTCGCCCTCGCCACGGATCACGACGACTTTGACGTCGTCGTCCACGTTGCATTTGTGGATCAGGTCGGCGTAGAGCTGGCGCATGCCCATCGTCGTCGAGTTCTGGGCCTCCGGGCGGGCGAACGTGATGTAGGCGATCCGGTTCTTTCTGTCTTTCTCGAACCGGATGTGCTGCTCTGCTTCCCGTTTCATCTCTTCGTAGTCGAACTCTGGCATGTGCGCTTCCTCCAATTTGTCTTACTCCAGTACGCGGCCCGGCAGCCGGGCAGCTGAACGCCTCCGACGCAGAAGCGTCAGGGGCGAAGACTCTGTGCTTGTCGTATGGCTCGTCGCTCAGTCCACCACGGCAGGCATCGACTCCCATCCACGCACGGTGGACGTCGGGCTGAGCTCGGCATCGGTGAGGTCGACATGCCAGTCGGGGAACCGGTCGAGAATCTCGTCCAGGGCGATGCGTCCCTCCAGTCGTGCAAGCGCGTTGCCGAGGCAGAAGTGCGTGCCCACCCCGAAGCCGAGGTGCTGGCGCGGCGGGCGGTGGATATCGAAACGTTCGCTGTCGGGCCCGAACCGCCGCGGGTCACGGTTGGCCGCTCCGACGAGCATCATCATCGCGCTGCCGGTCGGGACCGTCTGGCCGTAGTGAGTCACGTCGCGGGTGACGCAGCGGCTTACGTGGGGTGCGGGTGGTTCGAAGCGCACGACCTCCTCGACGGCCGCGGGCAGCGAGACCACCACCCGGCTGATCGGCTGGGCGGGCAAACTGCTCTCCGATCACCCCGATCAGCGGCGA
>NZ_LZJE01000393.1:0-58430 GCF_001666865.1 Mycobacterium sp. E136 | reverse complement strand
GCTCGAGTTTGATGCCGCTGCCCTCGAGCCACTCGGTCGCCGGATGCGAGCCGATGCCGACGACCACCAGATCGGCGTCGAGTTCGGTGCCGTCGCCGAGCACCACCTTCTCGACGCGATCCGAACCGTGCACCTCCGCGACGCCCACACCGCAGCGGACGTCGACACCCTCGGCGCGGTGCACCCGGGCAACCAGCTCGCCGATCTGGTGGTCGTCGGCATCGGCTCGCATCCGGCGACCGAGTGGCTCGAGGGCAGCGGCATCAAACTCGACAACGGCGTCGTCTGCGATGACCACGGCCGCGCCAGTGCACCGCACGTCTGGGCCATCGGAGATGTCGCCTCATGGCGGCACAACCTCGGACATCAAGTGCGCGTTGAGCATTGGAGCAACGTCGCCGACCAGGCCCGGGTTCTGGTGCCCACGATGCTGGGGCAGGAGCCTCCGACCGCGGTCTCCGTGCCGTACTTCTGGAGCGATCAGTACGACGTCAAGATCCAGTGTCTGGGCGAACCGGAGGCAGAAGACGTCGTCCACATCGTCGAGGACGACGGGCGCAAATTTCTCGCCTACTACGAGCGTGACGGCCTGGTCGCCGGAGTCGTGGGCGGCGGCATGCCGGGCAAGGTGATGAAGGCGCGCGCCAAGATCGCGGCGCGCGCACCCATCGCCGACCTCCTTGGCTGACTAGTGCTCGCCGAGGTAGAACCGGACGCCCTGGTCGTCGGCGCACAGCGCGGATTTCCCGTAGGGCTGCTGTGACGGCTCGTCGATGACGGTGCCGCCGGCCTCGCGCACCCGCGCCACCGCGGCGTCGACGTCGGCGACGGTCCACATCGGCACGGTCACCGCTTCGGAGTTGCCGCCGGCGACACCGGACATCGGGTGCGTCTCGCGCACCCCCCAGCCGTCGTCGATGCGCCCGGGCTCGAACGTCCAGAACAGCACCCTGCTGTAGAACGCCTTGAACGCCGCGGAGTCCGGCACCTGGTAGGTGATGTACGAAAGTTCGCCTGGCCCAGTGCCGTTGAGCGCGGGGCGCGGCGTTCCAGGCGCCGGCCGGAAGACCGCGAACGCCGTACCGGCGGCGTCGGTGGCGTCGAGCACGGTCCCGAAGTCGAACTCACCGATGGTGCCGACCGTGCCGCCGCCGTCGATGATCGAGCGCCGCGCACCGTCGAGATCGGTGACCGCGTAGCAGCACAGCATGCCCTGCGGACTGTCGACGCTGAAGATGCCGATCCGCTGGTCGGTGTTGGTCACCTGCTGCGTCGACGGATCGTAGTGCCAACCAAGGACGTGACCATAGAACGCCGCGGCCCGCTCGGCGTCGGGCACCCACACCGAGACATAGCCGACGTCGCCGTGCTGAATCGGGACGGCCGTGCCCGTCACCGGCCCGGTGAGCATCCAGCGGTGGCCGAACGGATCGATGATCGCCGCGTTGCGGGCCCCGTAGTTCTCGTACGGTTCGCGTTGTACCTGCGCGCCGTGCCGCCGGGCCTGCTCCAGTGTCGTGTCGGTATCGCCGACGTTCAGCTGCAAGCTGACCGAAACCGATTGCGGTGACGGTGCTTTCAGGCCGATCTCGGGATACTCGTCGGCGAGGTAGAACACCCCGTCGCCGACGGCCAACTCGGCATGGCCGATGCGACCGTCGTCCATCTCGACGGGCTCGCCGACCACCGTCGCGCCGAACGCGTCGCCGTACCAGGCGATGGCGCGGCGCGCATCGGCGACGGCCAGGTACGGCAGCGCAGCGGAGCGAGGCCGCGTGTCCGGCGTGATCGATGTGGTGTCGGACAGTTCGGCGAGTGCGGTGTCCGTGCCGCTCATGACAACCTCCTGGGTTCGATTGGGCAGCGAAAGCGCCGACTCCAGCCGCGCGCGCAGGCGGGCGGCGAACGCCGGGTCGGGGGCGACCGGAAGCTCGTCGCCGCGCAGCACGTCCAGCGGATCGTGGCTGTTGTTCACGGCTGCCTCCCTTCCGGTTCCGGGTAGTGAGCGCGAAATGCCCTGCGGGCCCGCACCAGCAGCGCCTCGGTGGCATGCACCGTGCGGCCGATCAGTTCGGCGCACTCGGGCACCGAGCAGTCGTCCATGTAGCGCAGTGCCAGGACCGTGCGGTGCTGTTCGGGCAGCTTGGCCAGCACGCTCTCGGCGACGATGCGGTCGAGCTCGGCATCCCAGTCGTCCGGCGGCTCGACCGGTTCGGGCAGGTCGGCGACCGGGGTGCTGAACCGGTCGTGGCGGCGCCGGTAGTGGTCGGCCAGCTTGTGGCGCGCCACCCCGAGCAACCACGGCACGGTCATCGGCGGCGGAGCGGTCTTCCTGGCGGCATCCATCGCCGCCAGAAAGGTTTCCGACGTCAGGTCTTCGGCGGTTCCACGGTCACCGCAGCGGCGGACGAAGTATCCGTACACCACCGGTAGCGCTTCGTCGTACAGCGTCAGCAGTTGCCGTGGAGCGTCGGTGCCGTGCGGTTCGGCGCTCACACCCTTATCGTCGCCATTGCGCGCCGAACTCCGACGGTCTTGTCGAAACTTTTTCAGTCCCGGTATTCGGGCGTCCACCGGACGTCCGCGATTCGCTGGGCCAGTTCCGCGGAGTTGCGCGCGGGGGCGACGCCGTCGGCGACGGCTTGTTCGGCGACGGCCTGGGCGATCCGCACCGCCACGTGCGGGACGTCCGACCACGCGGGCAACAGGGGTGCTGAAGGATCGCCGAGGGCGGGGGAGGACTCGCCGAGCGTAGCCGCCGCCGCGCGCATCATCTCGTCGGTCACCCGGGTCGCCTGTGCGGCGGTGACGGCCAGTCCCATCGCGGGGAAGATGTATGCGTTGTTGCATTGCGCGATCGGCCGCTCGACGCCGTCGCGCTGCAACGGCGCGAACGGGGAACCCGTCGCCACCAATGCGCGCCCGTCGGTCCAGGCGTCGAGTTCGGCCGGGTGGGCCTCCGCGCGGCTGGTCGGGTTCGACAACGGAAAGATGATCGGATGGTCGACCTTCGCGGCCACTTCGCGCACGATGTCCTCGGTGAACGCGCCTGTGGCGGTGGACAATCCGAGGAGTACACCGGCGTCGACGTGAGAGATGACGTCGGCCAGTTGGGCGGGTCCGGACAATCCCCAGCTCGCGACCCGATCGGCCGGTTGCGCGAACATGCGCTGATCTGCCGACAGATCCGTGCGGTCGTCGGTGAGCAGGCCGTTGATGTCGACCACCCAGATCCGCTCACGCGCCTGTTGCGCAGACAGGCCCTCGGTGACCATCTGACGGTGCACCATCCCGAGAACCCCGATGCCGGCCGAGCCGGCGCCCAGCATCACCACCTGCTGCTCCGACAGCGGACGCCCCGCCACCTTGGCCGCGCCGTGCAGCGCCCCCAGCGTCACCGCGGCGGTGCCCTGGATGTCGTCGTTGAATGTCAGCAGCTGATCGCGGTAGCGCTGCAGGATCGGCAGTGCATGCGCGGTGGCGAAATCCTCCCACTGCAGAAGCACATCGGGCAGCCCCTCACGCACAGTGGCGACGAAATCGTCTATGAATGAATAGTATTCGTCGTCGGTTATCCGGCGGTGACGCCAGCCGAGGTACTGCGGATCCTCGAGCAGCTCGACGTTGTCGGTGCCCACGTCGAGCACGATCGGCAGCGTGCGGGCCGGGTCGATGCCGCCGATGAGCGTGTACAGCGAAAGCTTGCCGATCGGGATGCCCATGCCGCCGATGCCTTGGTCGCCGAGCCCCAGGATGCGCTGTCCGTCGGTGACGACGATGACGTCGACCTCGCGGCGCGGACGGTTGCGCAGCACCTCGCGCAGGTATTCGCGGTCGGGATAGGAGACGAACAACCCCCGCGGACGTTGGTAGATCTCGCTGAAGCGTTGGCACGCCTCGCCGACGGTCGGCGTGTAGACGATCGGCATGGTTTCGGCGATGTGGTCGCGCAGCAGCCGATAGAACAACGTCTCGTTGCGGTCCTGCAGGTTTCGTAGGTAGATGTGCTTGTCCAGCGGCTCGCGACGCCTGCTGAACTCTCGCCACGAATGTTCGGTCTGCTGCTCGAGAGTCTTCTCGGCGGTGGGAAGCAGCCCCAGTAAACCGAATTCGCGGCGCTCGTCGTGGGTGAACGCGGTGCCCTTCGTCCACAGCGAGTCGAACAACAGGTCGTGACCCGTCTTGTCGGAGCGATCCTCGGCCATCGGTGTCCTTTCCGCAACGGCCCCAAAGCTATCGCGGTGACCGAGTGCGCCGCGGTGATTCAGCGATCGAGGACCCACAGGCCGTCGGCGACGGTGTCGAACGCCGCGCCGAGCGCCGTCGACAACGGCTCCGCCTCGTCGGCCAGCCAATGTTCGTAGGCGGACAGGGCCACGCCGAGCATCGTCCACGCCACCGTCTGCGGGACGAGGTCGCCGGCGGTGGCGTCCAGGCGCTTGGCGACGAAGTCGGCGACCACGCCGCGCCAGCCGGCGTACATGGTCATCGAATAGGCCTGCAGCGCGGCCGTCTCGAGGATGACGCGCATGCGCATGCGGTGCCGCGCCGTCTCCGCCTCGTCGAAGCTGTTGAAGGCCAGCAACGCCGTGCGCAGCGCCTCGCCGATCGGCACCTCGGGGTCGAGATCGGCGAGCAGATCCCGCATGTGGGCCAGATGCGCGTCGAAGTCCCCCCAGGGCAGCGCGTTCTTGGACGGGTAGTAGCGGAACAGCGTGCGCCGGGCGATCCCGGCGGCCTCGGCGATGTCGTCGACGCTGACGTCGTCGAAACCGCGCGCGGCGAACAGCTCGATCGCCACATTGCTGATGTGGTCCCACGTCGTCGAGCGCCGGCGGCCCGCCCGGTGCTGGTCCGGCCCCATATGGGGGTCCCCTTTCCATTTAGGCACTCGATGCCATATTATTGCGACCTCGATCACAGTTGTCGAGAACCGGTGATATTGAAAGGCGGAGCGAGATGGAACCGAAGCAGCAGGTGGAGAACGACGAGCTGGTTACCGAGACGCTCGTCGAAGAGGTGTCGATCGACGGGATGTGCGGGGTCTACTGATCGTGACCTCGTCGTCGGCGGCGTCTGAGCAAGGCACCGCATTCGACCCGGAAGTCGGCTGGCGGCTGCACCACCAGGTGGCGGTGCGGCCGGAGCCGTTCGGGGCGCTGCTCTACCACTTCGGGACACGCAAGCTGTCGTTCCTGAAGAACCGGACGATCGTCGACGTCGTCAACACGCTGTCCGAATATCCCGACGTACGATCGGCCTGCCGTGCCGCCGGTATCGACGACACCCAGCAGGCGCCGTACCTGCAAGCGCTTGGCGTGCTTGCTCGATCGAAAATGCTGGTGCCGCAATGACATCAACGGAAACTGTCCGTGTGCCGAAGCTGGTGGAGCAGTTCGAGCACGGTCTCGACGCCCCGATCTGCCTGACCTGGGAGCTGACGTACGCCTGCAACCTGGCGTGCGTGCACTGCCTGTCGTCGTCGGGTAAGCGCGACCCGCGTGAGCTGACCACGCAGCAGTGCAAGGACATCATCGACGAGCTCGAGCGCATGCAGGTCTTCTACGTCAACATCGGCGGCGGCGAGCCGACGGTGCGCTCGGACTTCTGGGAGCTCGTCGACTACGCCACCGCCCACCACGTCGGCGTGAAGTTCTCCACCAACGGCGTGCGCATCACCCCGGAGGTCGCGGCGCGGCTGGCGGCCAGCGACTACGTCGACGTGCAGATCTCGCTCGACGGTGCGACCGCGGAGATCAACGACGCCGTGCGCGGCGCAGGCTCGTTCGCGATGGCCACCCGGGCGCTGCAGAACCTCGCCGACGCGGGCTTCAAGGATGCCAAGATCTCGGTGGTGGTCACCCGCCACAATGTCGACCAGCTCGACGAATTCGCCGCCCTGGCAGACCAATACGGCGCGACGTTACGCATCACCCGGTTACGGCCGTCGGGCCGCGGCGCCGATGTGTGGGATGACCTGCACCCCACCGCCGACCAGCAGGTCCAGCTCTACAACTGGCTGGTGGCCAAGGGTGAGCGCGTGCTCACCGGTGACTCGTTCTTCCACCTCGCCGGGTTGGGTGAGCCGGGCGCGCTCGCCGGCCTGAACCTGTGCGGGGCCGGGCGCGTCGTCTGCCTCATCGACCCAGTCGGTGATGTCTACGCCTGCCCGTTCGCCATCCACGACCGCTTCCACGCCGGAAACATCCTGTCCGACGGCGGTTTTCAGAATGTATGGAAGAACGCGCCGCTCTTCCGCGAGTTGCGTGAACCGCAGTCGGCCGGCGCGTGCAGCAGCTGCGATCATTACGACAGTTGCCGCGGCGGGTGCATGGCCGCCAAGTTCTTCACCGGGCTGCCGATGGACGGCCCGGACCCCGAGTGCGTCGAGGGCTACGGCGCACCCGCCCTGGCCCGTGAGCGGGTCAAGCCCAAGTCCAGCGTCGACCATTCGCGGTCCGGTCCGGTGATGCTCAAGCTGCTCACGACGCCTCCCAAACGCCTCTGCAACGAGAGTCCGGTTTGATCATGGCCGCCACGTGGTTCGAAACCGTCGCCGCCGCCCAGGAACGGGCCAAGCGTCGACTTCCCAAGCCGGTGTACTCGGCGCTCATCGCTGCGAGCGAGAAGGGCGTCACGGTCTCCGACAACGTCGACGCGTTCGCCGAGTTGGGCTTCGCGCCGCACGTGGTCGGAGCGACGGAGAAGCGCGATCTCGCCACCACCGTTATGGGACAAGAGATTTCGTTGCCCGTTCTGATCTCGCCGACGGGTGTGCAGGCCGTCCACCCGGACGGCGAGGTCGCGGTCGCGCGTGCGGCGGCCGCGCGCGGTACGGCCATGGGCCTGTCGTCGTTTGCGAGCAAGCCGATCGAAGAGGTGATCGCGGCCAACCCGAAACTGTTCTTCCAGGTGTACTGGCTGGGCGGCCGGGATGCGATCGCGGCCCGCGTCGAGCGGGCCCGCCAAGCGGGTGCGGTCGGCCTGATCGTCACCACGGACTGGAGCTTCTCCCACGGCCGCGACTGGGGCAGCCCGAAGATCCCCGAGCAGATGGACCTGCGCACCACCTTGCGCATGCTCCCCACCGGTCTGACGCGGCCGAGCTGGATGTGGCAGTGGGGTAAGACCCTGCGGCCGCCGAACCTGCGGGTGCCCAACCAGGCCGCGCGCGGCGAGGACGGTCCGCCGTTCTTCGCCGCCTACGGCGAGTGGATGGGAACTCCTCCGCCGACCTGGGAGGACATCGCCTGGCTGCGCGAGCTGTGGGGCGGTCCGTTCATGCTCAAGGGTGTGATGCGCGTCGACGACGCGAAACGTGCTGTGGACGCCGGTGTTTCGGCGATTTCGGTGTCCAATCACGGCGGCAACAACCTGGACGGCACGCCCGCGTCGATCCGCGCGCTGCGCCCGATCGTCGAGGCGGTCGGCGACGACATCGAGGTGGTGCTCGACGGCGGCATCCGCCGGGGTAGCGACGTGGTCAAGGCCGTCGCGCTCGGCGCCCGCGCGGTGATGATCGGCCGGGCTTACCTGTGGGGCCTCGCGGCCAACGGGCAGGCCGGCGTCGAGAACGTTCTCGACGTGCTGCGCGGAGGCATCGATTCTGCATTGATGGGTCTGGGCCGAGCATCCGTACATGATCTTGTGCCCGACGACGTGCTGGTCCCGCCCGGGTTCGTCCGCGCACTCGGGGTGCCCGGAGGCTCGACGTCCTGACGGCCGACCCTGCGTCCGGGAACGTGCTGGTACAGGCGGGGCGCAGGGGGCAGGGGGGACGACACCGGCGCCGCTGGCGGAGAAATCGGTGAATCAATCGCTGTGCTTGCTTCAACAATTGGCGCACGACAGGTGAATTCGGCCTACCATCGGCGAGTGCCATCTGTCAGCGAGCTCGCGAATGCGACGTCGAAGCAGCTGCAGAGCACCACGTCAGCACTCCTCGTCCCGGTCGGCTCCACCGAGCAGCACGGCCCCCATCTTCCGCTGGACACCGACACGCGGATCGCGACCGCCGTGTGCCGGGCGGTTGCTGACCGGCTGGCCGACCGCGACGAAGCGAACTGGTTGGTCGCGCCGGCCATCGGCTACGGCGCCAGCGGCGAGCACGAGGAGTTCAGCGGCACCGTCTCGATCGGGACATCCGCGCTGCGGCTGTTGCTGGTGGAGTTCGGCAGGTCGGCATCGCGATGGGCGTCCCGGCTGGTCTTCGTCAACGGCCACGGCGGCAACGTCGAGGCGCTCGCCGCCGCGACCGCTTTGCTGCGCTACGAAGGGCGGGACGCGGGCTGGTGCTCCTGCACCGTCGCGGGTGCGGACGCGCACGCCGGCCATACCGAAACGTCTGTATTGCTACATATTTCGCCCCAGGACGTCCGCGTCGACGAGCGGGTGCCCGGCAACGTCGCGCCCCTGCGCGAGCTGATTGGAGAGCTGCGCCGGGGTGGTGTCGCCGCGGTGAGCGAGGTCGGGGTGCTCGGCGATCCCACGACCGCCACCGTGGAGGACGGCTCGCGGATTTTTCCCGATATGGTCGGGACATGCCTTCGGCGGATCACGCGCTGGGCTCCGGACCGCGACGGGATGCTGACATGACCGGGCCGCGGCTGCCCGACGGCTTCGCCGTTCAGGTCGACCGCCGGGTGAAGGTGCTCGGCGAGGGGTCGGCCCTCCTCGGCGGTTCACCTACTCGTCTCCTTCGCTTGGCCCCCGCCGCCCAGACGATGCTCAGCGGCGGTCGGCTCGAAGTGCACGACGCCGTCAGCGCCCAGCTTGCGCGCACGCTGCTCGACGCGACGGTGGCACATCCGCGTCCTGCCAGCGGCCCGTCGCATCGCGATGTGACTGTGGTGATCCCGGTGCGCGACAACGCTTCTGGCGTCAGGCGGCTGCTGACCGCCGTGCGTGGCCTGCAGGTCATCGTGGTCGACGACGGCTCGGCCATGCCGATCGAGGACACCGACTTCGCCGACGTTCACGCGCAGGTGCGGGTGCTGCGGCACGAGCACAGCCGGGGTCCCGCGGCCGCCCGCAACACCGGACTGGCCGCGTGCACCACCGACTTCGTTGCCTTCCTGGACAGCGACGTCGTGCCGCGGCGCGGATGGCTGGAGGCACTGCTCGGGCACTTCTGCGATCCCGCCGTCGGCCTGGTGGCGCCTCGCATCGTCGGTCTTCGCGAACCGGACAATCTGGTCGCCCGCTACGAGGCGGTCCGGTCGTCGCTCGACCTCGGCCTGCGTGAGGCACCGGTGATGCCGTACGGCACGGTCTCCTATGTTCCCAGTGCGGCGATCATCGGCCGCCGGGCGATGCTGCGCGAGGTCGGTGGCTTCGACGAGACGCTGAACGCCGGCGAGGACGTCGATCTGTGCTGGCGACTCATCGAGTCGGGCGCCCGCCTGCGCTACGAGCCCATCGCCCTGGTGGCCCACGACCACCGCACTCAACTACGAGAGTGGTTCGTGCGCAGGTCTTTCTACGGTGAGGCCGCCGCACCGCTGTCGGTCCGCCATCCCGGCAAGACCGCCCCGCTGGTGATCTCGGGCTGGACGCTGGTGGCCTGGATACTGATGGCGATGGGATCGTCCATCGGATATCTGGCCTCGGTCGTCGTCGCCGCCATCACCGGCCGCCGCATCGCCAAGTCGCTGTCGAGCGTCGAAACCGAACCCAAGGACATCGCGGTGGTGGCCGCACACGGACTGTGGTCCGCCGCCATGCAGCTGGCCTCGGCGATCTGCCGACACTATTGGCCGCTCGCACTCATCGCCGCGTTGCTGTCTCGACGATGCCGTCAGGTGGTACTGGTGGCCGCGGTGGTGGAAGGGATCGTCGACTGGTTGACGCGCAGCCGCAACACCGAAGACGATACCCAGCGGGTCGGGCTGGTCACCTACATCCTCCTCAAGCGCCTCGACGACATCGCCTACGGTGTCGGCCTGTGGACCGGTGTGATGCGCGAGCGGAATCTCGGTGCGCTCAAACCCCAGATCCGGACCTGAGCGACACAATACGTGCGCAGTGACGTCCTGATCGTCGGTGCCGGTAGCGCCGGATCCGTTCTGGCCGAGCGGCTCTCCGCCGATCCGGAGTGCACCGTCACGGTGGTCGAAGCCGGACCTGGACCGTCCGACCCCCACGTGTCGGCGCAGATCAGCGACGGACTGCGGCTCCCGATCGGCACGGCCAGCTCGGTGGTGCGCCGGTACCCGACGACCCTGACCGTCGACCCGGTCCGCCACGCGATGCTCATGCGCGGCGAGGTGGTGGGCGGCTCCGGGGCCGTCAACGGCGGCTACTTCTGCCGCGCGCTACCGTCCGACTTCAACGACTTGCGACTGCCCGGCTGGACGTGGTCGGACGTGCTCCCGCACTTCCGCGCCATCGAGACCGACCTCGACTTCGACACCGCTGTACATGGGTCGGACGGGCCGATAACGGTGCGGCGCGTATCCGAATTCGACGGCTGCACAGCCTCATTCGTGAATGCCGCGACGGCGGCCGGACATCCGTGGATAACCGATCTGAACGGCTCCACCACCGAGCACCCGGTGGGCGGCGGAGTCGGGGCGGTGCCGCTGAACATCCACCAGGGCACCCGGATGGGTCCCGGCGGGGCCTACCTTCACCCCGCACTGTCTCGCTCTAACCTCACGCTGCTCACCGACACCCGCGTGCGACGCATCCGCATCGTCGACGGCGAGGCGGTCGGCGTGGAGTGCACGAGTCGTGGCGGCGCAGCCTATCTCGAGGCCGACCGCATCGTGTTGTGTGCCGGCGCAATCGGGTCGGCCCACCTGCTGATGCTGTCCGGTGTGGGCCCACCCGAGGTACTGGCAGCCGCGGGCATCCCGACAACGGCGGATCTCCCGGTGGGCGTGGTGATGTCGGACCATCCCGAGTTGGTGCTGCCGGTGAACTGGACCGAGACCCACGGCCTGCCGCCACTCGAAGCCGTGCTCATCACCGACGACGGTCTCGAAATCCGGCCGTATACCGCGGGTTTCGGGGCGATGGTGAGCGGTCGGCGCGACGATCCGGCAGACCGTCCCCACATCGGGGTGACGTTGATGCGACCGACATCGCGGGGCGTGGTACGCATCGTCAGCGCCGATCCCGATGTGCCTCCGATCATCGAGCACCGTTACGACAGCGAGCCCGACGATGTCGACAAGCTCCGCGCCGGAGTCGCGCTGTCGCGCGAACTCATCAGCGCGACAGCCGAAGTCGGACCGACCTCATGGTCGACGTCGCAGCACCTCTCGGGGACCGCGCCGATGGGCGCCGAAGGCGACGACATCGCGGTTGTCGACCCGCGATGCCGGGTGTACGGCATCACGGGGTTGTGGGTCGTCGACGGGTCGGTGCTACCGGTGATTCCGAGCCGCGGACCGCACGCCACCATCGTCATGCTCGGGCACCGAGCCGCCGAGTTCATCGTCTGACCGCGAGGTCAGTCGCTCCAGGAAGCGCAACTGCCTCCCGTCGCGGCCGGGCGCCCACACTGCGATGAACGCCGCGGCTACCGCGCACAGTGTGCCGAGCGCGATCAGGGAGACGTGCATCGATTCCACGAACGCCAGCCGGGCGGCCTGTGACAGCGTGGCGCCCTGCGGGCCCAGCCGGGCAGATACTTCGAGCGCCTCGGCCAACGAGTTCGACGCGGCTGTGCGGAGCGCTTCCGGTAGTCCGTCCAGATGGGGTCGCAGCCTATCGCCGTACTGAGCGGCGAGCACCGAGCCCGCCACCGCGATGCCCAGGGCTGCGCCGATCTCTCGGGTGGTGTCGTTGACCGCCGACGCGACGCCCTGCTTCTCGTCCGGCACCGCACCCATGATCGCCGAAGTCGCTGGTGCCGTGCAAAATCCGATGCCCGTCGACATGATGAGCAACGGCAGCGCGAGGTCCAGGTATGGCGAGTCGACCTCGAGTGTTTGCATGTAGAACAACCCGACCGCGATCAGTGTCAGGCCGGTGGACAGGACAATTCTCAGACCCAACCGCGGCAGATACCACGGTGTCGCCAGGCTGAGGACCAACAGAGGGGCGACCAGGGGCGCCAACGCGAATGCCGTCTGCAGTGGGCTGTAGCCGAGTAACAACTGCATGTACTGCATTGCCACGAAGAAGAAGCCGAAGTTCGCAAGGAAGAAGAACGTCACCACCACGGCGCCGGTGGTGAATTCGGCCTTGGCGAACAACCGAATGTCGAGCAACGGGTGCGCGCTGCGCAATTCCCACAATGCGAACGCGGCCGCCAAGACAACCCCCGCTGCCATGCATCCGTATACCAGTGGATGCGTCCAGCCGTGGGTGGGCGCCTCGAGCACCCCGTAGACGAAGACCGCGACGGCCCCACCGACCAGCAAGGCTCCCGACCAGTCCAGCGGTGTGGCTTGCTGATCGCGCGACGAGGCCACGGTGCAGGCGAGGCCGAACAGCCCCGCACCGGAGATCGCGAAGGCCCAGAAGATGGACTGCCACGACCAGAAGTGAAGCAGTACACCGGATCCCAGGAACCCGACCACCGCGCTCGAGCCGGCGACGCCTGCCCAGATGCCAACTGCCTTGTTGCGCTCGGACTTCGGGTAAGCGGCCGTCAGCAGCGACAACGTCGCCGGCATCACGAACGCCGCACCGACACCGGCCACGGCGCGGGCGACGATCAGGGCGACCGGACCCTCGACGACGAGCGGTGCGGCCGAGGCGAGGGTGAAGATGGCCAGCCCGGCGAGCAGTGCGCCGCGGCGACCGTACCGGTCGCCGATCGCACCGGCGGGCAGCAACAGGCATGCCAGCACCAAGGTGTAACCGTCGACGACCCACGTCAACTGCGCCTGGGTGGCCGTGGTTTCGACCGCGATGTCGGGCAGCGCGGCATTGAGCGCCACCATCGAGCTGATCGCCAGCGCGACACCCATGCAGGCCACCGTGAGTAACCAGACGCGCGCTCGGGTCGACAGGTCCGCGACGCTGGCGCCGATATCCTGATCAGACCGGCTGAGGGTGTCGACCATGTGTCGCTCTCTTCCGCCGAAGATTTTTGAGACTAACAGTCTTGTTGTGAGACCGATAGTCTTGTTCCCGGCGAGGAGGTGGGTTAAACGATGAGCGGGGCGAGTACCGACCCGAGGCCCGCGCGGTCCCGGGCCCGCTTGCTCGAAGCGGCGACGACGCTGCTGCGAGCCGGCGGCCCGAGTGCGGTCACGATCGATGCGGTCACCCGCACCGCCAACGTCGCGCGTGCCACCCTGTACCGCCACTTCTCCAGCGCCAACGATCTGATGGCTGCGGCGTTCATGAGCCTGCTCAACCCTGCGCCGATGCCGCCCGCCGAGGGCAGCCTGCGCGATCAGTTGATCGCGGTCGTTGTCGGGTGGGCGGAGTCCATCGCCGAGGTGCCGACAATGCTCACGGCCATGACGTGGATGGCCTCCGGTCCCGATGTGGGGACGTATTCCGAAGTGCAGGAGCCGAATTTGGATGCGGTCGGCACCTTGAGGTCACGCATCATCGCGCTGTACTCGGCACCCTTCGACGCGATTCTCGATGGTCCGCAGGCGGCCAATGAGCTGGACGAGGTGGACCGCTTGCAGACGCTGTCGCTGCTCATCGGCCCGTTGATTCTCGGCAGGTTGTCGACCGTCGCCGACTTCGATTACCACGCATGCGCCGAGGCCGCGGTGGATGGCTTTCTGGCCACTCACGCGAAGAGGCCGAGCGGGATCACCTCAACGAATACCGAATCGGGAGATGCTTGAGCCCGCCGACGAACACCGTCGCGGCGAGTTCGGGTTCGCCGGCCAGTTCGATCGAATCCAACCGCGGTAGCAATTCGGTGAACAGGCTGTTCATCTCCATGCGCGCCAACGCGGCGCCGAGACAGAAGTGCACCCCGTATCCGAAGGACAGGTGCTTGTTCGGATCGCGCCCCACGTCGAACTTGAACGGCTCGTCGAACACGTCTTCGTCGCGGTTGGCGGATGCGTAAGCGAGATAAACGGATTCACCCTTGGCGATCGGCACGCCGCGGACCTCGGTGTCTTCGGCGGCCGTGCGCATGAACTCCTTGACCGGGGTGCTCCAGCGGATCATCTCCTCGACCGCGGTGCCCATCAGTTCCGGCTGCGCCTTCAGCCGGGCGAGTTGGTCGGGATTGTCGATCAGCGCGCGAAGGCCGCCGGAGATCGCGTCCTTGGTGGTGTCGTGGCCTGCGGTCGCGACGATGACGTAGTACGACGCGGTGTCGACATCGGAGAGCGGCTCACCGTTGATGGTGCCGTTGGCGATGGCCGACGCCAGATCGTCGGTGGGGTTGGCCCGTCGTGAGGCGGTCAGTTCGTGGAAGTAGGCGAAGAACTCGATCACCGTCTGCAGCTTCTCTTCGGGAGTGGTGCCGCGCTGGTACTCCTCGTCGTCGCCGCCGAAGATCTCCTGGGTCAGCTTGAGCATGCGCGGGAAGTCCTCCTCGGGCAGGCCGAGCAGCGACAGGATGACATAGAGCGGGTAGTGCACCGCGATGTCCTCGACGAAGTCGCACTCCGGTCCGATGTCGCGCATCGTGTCGACGTAGCGCTTGGCCAGCTCGTCCACCCGGACCTTCAAATCACGCATCGCCTTGGGGCGGAACCAATCTGCGCCGATCTTGCGGACGTCGCGGTGATGCGGATCGTCCATGTGGATCAACGTGCGCAGCCCCATGCCGGCCTCGAGTTGAGCCCGCGCGAGGTCGTCGGCCTCGGCGGTCGCCAGAAGCGGCCGTGGCTCGCTCAACCACAGGTTGTTCGCCCGCTCGATCTCCATGATGTCGGCGTGCTTGGTGATCGCGTAGAACGGCCGATACGGCGGATGGTCCACATAGGGGACCGGGTTGTGGGCCCGAAGATGAGCCAGCGCGGCCTGCAGCCGGTCTTCGTCGGCGTACGCCTTGGGGTCGGCGAACACCTTCGCGGCTTCCTGTGATTCCTGGTCCATCGTCGGCGTGCTCATGAAGCTCCTCGGAAACGACTTGACGGGTGTCAAGTGCAGTCTATGTGACTGCCACCACGTCGTGCCGCGAGGGTGAGCTCCATCACCGCGAGGTCACCCGATGGCGCCGAGCCTCAGCGCAGCGCGTACTTGATCGGCAGGTGCTTGAGCCCGCCGACGAAGATCGTCGCGATGAACTCCGGGTCGCCGGCCAGCTCGATCGAATCGAGCCGCGGCACCAGTTCGGTGAAGAAACTGTTGATCTCCATGCGCGCGAGTGCGGCGCCGAGACAGAAGTGCACGCCATATCCGAACGAGAGGTGCTTGTTCGGGTCGCGACCTACGTCGAAGCGGAACGGTTCGTAGAAGATGTCCTCGTCGCGGTTGGCCGAGACGTAGGACAGCAGCACCGACTCGCCCTGTTTGATCGGCACGCCGCGGACCTCTGTGTCGGCCGTGGCGGTGCGCATGAACTCCTTGACCGGGGTGGTCCAGCGGATCATCTCCTCGACCGCGGTGCCCATCAGCTCCGGGTTAGCCTTCAGGCGGGCGAGCTGGTCCTGGTTCTCGATCAACGCCAGCAGACCACCCGAGATCGCGGCGCTCGTGGTGTCGTGCCCGGCGCTCGCGACGATGACGTAGTAGGACAGGCAGTCGACGTCGTTGAGGTATTCGCCGTCGATCTTGGCGTTGGCAATCGCCGAGGCCAGGTCGTCGGTGGGGTTGGCCCGGCGTTCGGCGGTCAACGCGGTGAAGTAGCGGAAGAAGTCGGTGATGACCTCGTGCAGTTCCTGCGCGCTCTTGCCGCGGGTGAACTCGTCGTCGTCGCCGCCGAACATCTCCTGGGTGAGCTTGAGCATGCGGCCGAAGTCCGATTCGGGCAGGCCGAGCAGCGAAAGGATCACGTACAGCGGGAAATTCACCGCGACCTCTTGGACGAAGTCGCATTCGGGACCCTTTTCGACCATCTTGTCGACGTAGATCTTGGCGAGCTCGTCGACCCGGGTCTTCAGCGCGCGCATCGCCTTGGGGCGGAACCAGTCCGCGCCGATCTTTCGGATGTCGCGGTGCAGCGGGTCGTCCATGTGGATGAGCGTGCGCAGCCCGCCGCCTGCGGCGAGGTTGGCCTGTGAGAGGTCGTCGGTAGCGGCCGTGACGAGCATCGGGCGCGGGGCGTTGATCCACAGCTCGTTGTCGCGCTCGATCGCCATGATGTCGGCGTGCTTGGTGACGGCCCAGAACGGCCGGTAGTCGGGCACGTCGACCAGGGACACCGGGGCGTTCTTGCGCAGGTGGGTCAACGCGGCGTGCAGGCTCGCCTCGTCGGCGTAGGCCTTCGGGTCCGCCAGCACCTTGGCGGCGTCGTCGATGATCGGCGTGCTCATAGTTCCCTCGCTCAGGGTCATTCTTGACAGCTGTCAAGTACGCACTCTAAGCGATGGCGCGGCTTGGGGCCCGCATCGGCTCAGTACGCTCGCGACGTGGCGAGTGGACTGGGTGGGCGGCCGGCCCGGCGCGGCCCCCGGCGCGCGATGGCGTTGCTCGTTCTGCTCGCCCTCGCGCTGTCCGGGTGCGGCCAGGGCGAGACCGCCGCCGTGGATGTGCCCGTCGATCCCGGGGTGGTGCGAACCGCCGCGGGCGCAGTGCGAGGGACTATCGCCGACGATCACCGTTACTTCGCCGGAATCCCTTATGCGGCACCGCCGGTCGGAGCGCTGCGTTGGCAGCCACCCGCGCCGGTAGCGCCGTGGGCGGGATTTCGCGACGCGACGCGCCCCGGCGCGCGGTGCATCCAGGACACCAGCTCCGACGTCGACCGGCGGCCACCCAGCGAGGACTGTCTGACCCTCAACGTCTGGACCCCGCCGCCCTCAGATGAGAAGCGTCCGGTGCTGGTGTGGATCCACGGCGGCAGCTTCCTCAACGGCAGCGGCGACATCTACCCAGCACGACGCATGGCCGAGCGCGGCATCGTCGTCGTCACGATCAACTACCGACTCGGCGCCCTGGGCTTCCTCGCCCACCCGGCGTTCGGCTCCGGCGGTGATGTCGGAAACTACGGCCTCGCCGACCAGCAGGCCGCGCTGCGCTGGGTCCGCGACAACATCGCCGGATTCGGCGGCGATCCCGACAAGGTCACCATCGCGGGCGAGTCGGCGGGCGGGATGGCGGTGTGCGACCACCTCGTCGCTCCTGGATCGCGCGGCCTGTTCAACGCGGCGATCATCCAGAGCGCGCCATGTCAGGCGCAGTACGACCTGCCCGCCGCCCAGCAGGCCAGCGTCGCCTACGCGGCAGACGTTGGATGCGCCGATCCCCGCGTCGCCGCGGACTGCCTTCGGTCGCTACCCGCGGACCGTTTGCAAAAGCCGCTCACCTACGCCCGATTCGGCACGGAACGGCTGAGCGGTCCGGTCGCGGGCACCGAGGCGCTGCCCGAGAACTCGTTCGCCGCGATCACCGACGGTAAGGCCGCCCGCGTGCCGGTCATGATCGGCACCACCGCGGACGAATTCGCCTTGTTCGCCGCGCTGCAGACGCTGGGCGGCCGCCCGTTCGACGCTGGTCACTACCCCGAACTGCTGGCCCTGGCGTTCGGGCCGCATGCCCCCGCCGTGGCGGAGCGGTATCCGCCCGACCGGTACGGCGGCAACGTCGCGCTGGCGTACTCGGCGGCGGTGACTTCTGCCGACTTCGCGTGCGTGGCCGACCGGATGGCCGGCGCCATGGCGGACCGGCCGGTCTATGCATACGAGTTCGGCGACCAAGACGCGCCTGCGCCCGAACCGCTGCACGCAGCACCGTTCCCGATCGGGGCGGCGCACTCGCTGGAGTTGCGGTATCTGTTCGACGTCGGCGGTGCGACGGCGCTGAGCCCCGCGCAAGAGCGACTGTCCGACGAGATGATCGACTACTGGGCGCGGTTCGTCGCAACCGGGTCGCCAGGACCCGACTGGCCGAAGCTGGCGAATTCCCCTGCGGGAGAGCGGATGTCATTGGAACCAAACGGCAACCGCGTCATCACGGACTTCGCCGAAAAACACCAGTGCGCTTTCTGGGCGGGTCTGCGAGGCTGATCGCGTGCCGACCCCTGACCCCGAACGCTTCGCCGACGACTGGGTGCGCGCGTGGAACGCGCACGATGTCGAGGCCGTGCTCGCGCATTTCACCGACGACGTGCTGTTCACCTCGCCGGTCGCCGCGCGGGTGTTACCGCCGACCGGGGGAGTGGTGCGCGGCAAGGATGCGTTGCGTCAGTACTGGGTCGCGGCGTTGGCTACCCAGCCGGATCTGCACTTCGAGGTCGTCGGCGTCTACCGCGGTGAGTCGACGTTGGTGATCAACTACCGCAATCACCGCGGCGGACTGGTCAACGAGGTCCTCATCTTCGGTGCCCACGGACTCGTCCGCGAGGGCCACGGCACCTACCGCGACCGATCGCCAGACGCGATATGTAGAGGTCGCAGCGGCCCGGGCGGCATACTTACTGCGCGGTAAGGTCGACTGCGGCCGCCGGCGTCCCCGCAGCCGGGTTTCCCGTGGCCAGGGATTTGGAGCGTGCCGTTTTCTAGGGCATACTGTTCGGGTTGCCTTGAGCCGGGACGGTGCCTGTTCGGACCGCGTGGCCGGGGCATACGACCGGCGCCCAACCGGGCGCATCCGGTGCCAATCTCGATCGCGACGATTTTCGGAGCGGACGAGTGCGTGTGCGGGCGACACACCCGACCGCGGGGACCGGTGGACCACAGACAGAAGAACAGCGGCGGCATAGCAGCATGACTGCGCCGGTGAGAGCGGCCCAACCGGGCCCAGTATGAGTGAGGTAGGAGAAGCGTGGCGGGACAGAAGATCCGCATCAGGCTCAAGGCCTACGACCACGAGGCGATCGACGCCTCGGCGCGCAAGATCGTGGAAACGGTCACCAGAACCGGCGCCAGCGTGGTTGGTCCTGTGCCGCTGCCGACTGAGAAGAACGTGTACTGCGTCATCCGGTCCCCGCACAAGTACAAGGACTCGCGGGAGCACTTCGAGATGCGCACTCACAAGCGGCTGATCGACATCCTCGACCCGACGCCGAAGACCGTTGACGCTCTGATGCGCATCGATCTGCCGGCCAGCGTCGACGTCAACATCCAGTAGGAGAACCAGAACATGGCTAGCGGTAGTAAATCCGCCGCCCCGCGGCGAGGCATTCTGGGCACCAAGCTGGGCATGACACAGGTGTTCGACGAGAACAACCGGGTCGTGCCGGTGACGGTCGTCAAGGCCGGGCCTAACGTGGTGACGCGCATCCGTACGCCGGAGCGCGACGGGTACAGCGCTGTGCAGCTGGCCTACGGCGAGATCAGCCCTCGGAAGGTGAACAAGCCTGTGACGGGCCAGTATTCGGCCGCCGGGGTGAACCCGCGCCGGCATCTGGCCGAGTTGCGGCTCGATGACGAGTCCGCCGTCGCCGAATACGAGGTCGGTCAGGAGCTGACCGCCGAGATCTTCGCCGACGGCGCCTATGTCGACGTGACCGGCACCAGCAAGGGCAAGGGTTTCGCCGGCACGATGAAGCGGCACGGCTTCCGCGGTCAGGGCGCCAGCCACGGCGCGCAGGCTGTGCACCGCCGCCCCGGCTCCATCGGTGGCTGCGCCACACCGGGCCGGGTGTTCAAGGGCACGCGTATGTCGGGCCGTATGGGCAACGACCGCGTGACGACGCAGAACCTGTTGGTGCACAAGGTCGATGCCGAGAACGGCGTGCTGTTGATCAAGGGCGCTATCCCCGGCCGTAACGGCGGGCTCGTGATGGTCCGCAGCGCAATCAAGAGGAGCGAGAAGTGACCGCGGACGCGAGGAGCAACACAGGCGGAGCTCTCAAAGTTGATGTCCACACCCCGGCGGGTAAGAAGGACGGCTCCGTCGAGCTGCCCGCCGAGCTGTTCGACGTCGAGGCGAACATCGCGCTGATGCACCAGGTGGTGACGGCGCAGTTGGCCGCGGCACGGCAGGGCACGCACTCCACCAAGACCCGCGGTGAGGTCTCCGGCGGCGGCAAGAAGCCGTACCGGCAGAAGGGCACCGGCCGCGCGCGTCAGGGCTCGATCCGCGCCCCGCAGTTCTCCGGCGGTGGCACGGTGCACGGTCCCAAGCCGCGCGACTACAGCGAGCGGACCCCGAAGAAGATGATCCGCGCCGCTTTGCGCGGTGCGCTGTCGGACCGCGCGCGCAACGACCGGATCCACGCGGTCACCGAGATCGTCGAGGGTCAGACCCCGTCGACCAAGAGCGCCAAGGCGTTCCTGGCCACGCTGACCGATCGCCGCAAGGTGCTTCTGGTCATCGGCCGCACCGACGAGGTGGGCGCCAAGAGCGTGCGCAATCTCCCCGGCGTGCACGTGCTTTCGCCCGATCAGCTCAACACCTACGACGTGCTGAACGCTGACGACGTGATCTTCAGTGTCGAGGCGCTCAACGCCTACATCAGCGCCAACCAGACTGCGAAAGAGGAGGTGTCGGCCTGATGGCGACCGTCACTGATCCCCGCGACATCATCCTGTCGCCGGTCATCTCCGAGAAGTCGTACGGGTTGATCGAGGACAACGTCTACACGTTCGTCGTGCATCCCGACTCGAACAAGACGCAGATCAAGATCGCGATCGAGAAGATCTTCGGCGTCAAGGTCGACTCGGTGAACACCGCCAACCGGCAGGGCAAGCGCAAGCGCACCCGGACCGGATACGGGAAGCGCAAGAGCACCAAGCGCGCCATCGTGACGCTGGCCGCAGGCAGCAAGCCCATCGACCTGTTCGGAGCGCCGGCCTAGCCGGCAGAAAGAACTTAGAGAATCATGGCAATTCGTAAGTACAAGCCGACGACCCCAGGTCGCCGCGGTGCCAGCGTCTCCGATTTCGCTGAGATCACCCGCGACCATCCGGAGAAGTCGCTGGTTCGTCCGCTGCACGGTCGGGGCGGCCGAAACGCACACGGGCGCATCACCACTCGGCACAAGGGTGGCGGGCACAAGCGCGCCTACCGGGTGATCGACTTCCGTCGCAACGACAAGGACGGCGTCAACGCCAAGGTCGCGCACATCGAGTACGACCCGAACCGCACCGCGAACATCGCACTGCTGCACTACCTCGACGGCGAGAAGCGCTACATCATCGCCCCCGAGGGTCTCAAGCAGGGCACCATCGTCGAGTCGGGTCCGAACGCCGACATCAAGCCGGGCAACAATCTTCCGCTGCGCAACATCCCCGCGGGCACGCTCGTGCACGCGGTCGAGTTGCGACCGGGCGGCGGAGCCAAGCTCGCGCGTTCGGCCGGGTCCAGCATTCAGCTGCTGGGCAAGGAGGGCACTTACGCATCGCTGCGTATGCCGTCCGGTGAGATCCGCCGCGTCGACGTGCGCTGCCGCGCCACCGTCGGTGAGGTCGGCAACGCCGAGCAGGCGAACATCAACTGGGGCAAGGCCGGCCGCATGCGGTGGAAGGGCAAGCGTCCCACCGTCCGTGGCGTCGTGATGAACCCGGTCGACCACCCGCACGGTGGCGGTGAGGGTAAGACCTCCGGTGGTCGCCACCCGGTGAGCCCGTGGGGTAAGCCCGAAGGCCGTACCCGCAAGCCCAACAAAGCGAGCAACAAGCTCATCGTCCGTCGCCGGCGCACCGGCAAGAAGCGCTGAGAGTAGGCAGGTAAAGGAATATGCCACGCAGCCTGAAGAAGGGTCCGTTCGTCGACGACCATCTGTTGAAGAAGGTCGACGCACAGAACGAGAAGAACACCAAGCAGGTCATCAAGACCTGGTCGCGTCGGTCGACCATCATCCCCGACTTCATCGGGCACACCTTTGCGGTGCATGACGGCCGCAAGCATGTCCCGGTGTTCGTCACCGAGGCGATGGTGGGTCACAAGCTCGGCGAGTTCGCCCCGACCCGCACATTCAAGGGTCACATCAAGGACGACCGGAAGGCTAAGCGCCGATGAGCGCTTGCGCGAAGAGCAAAGGCTTTTGATGAGTATCACGACTGAATATCCGTCTGCCGTCGCCAAGGCGCGCTTCGTGCGCGTGTCGGCGACGAAGGCGCGCCGGGTCATTGACCTGGTGCGCGGCAAGTCGGTGTCCGAAGCGCTGGACATCCTGCGGTGGGCGCCGCAGGCGGCCAGCGAGCCGGTCGCCAAGGTCATCGCGAGCGCGGCGGCCAATGCGCAGAACAACGAGGGCCTGGATCCGTCCACCCTCGTGGTCGCCACCGTCTACGCCGACGAGGGCCCGACCGCCAAGCGCATCCGGCCGCGCGCCCAGGGCCGTGCTTTCCGGATCCGCAAGCGCACCAGCCACATCACGGTGGTCCTGGAAAGCCGAGTGAGCCAGGAGCAGCGTGGCAGCGGCCAGTCGGCCAGCGCGGCGCGCGCACGTCGCGCTCAGGGCAGCAAGGCCAAGAGCGCTGAAGCGGCCACGAAGGCACCCGCCAACAAGGCCGCCCAGAACTCTCCAGCCAAGAAGTCAGCGCCCAAGAAGTCGGCAGAGGCGAAGGCCAGCACCAAGGCCGAGAAGTCGACTGCTGAAGCGTCCGATGCGAAGGAGGGCTCGGAGTAGTGGGCCAGAAAATCAATCCCCACGGCTTCCGGCTCGGTATCACCACCGACTGGAAGTCCCGGTGGTACGCCGATAAGCAGTACAAGGATTACGTCAAGGAAGACGTGGCGATCCGACGGCTGCTGGCCACCGGTCTCGAGCGCGCCGGCATCGCCGACGTGGAGATCGAGCGCACCCGCGACCGCGTGCGCGTCGACATCCACACCGCTCGTCCTGGCATCGTGATCGGCCGCCGTGGCACCGAAGCCGACCGCATTCGCGCCGATCTGGAGAAGCTGACCGGCAAGCAGGTGCAGCTGAACATCCTCGAGGTCAAGAACCCCGAGTCGCAGGCGCAGTTGGTGGCCCAGGGCGTCGCCGAGCAGCTGTCCAACCGCGTGGCGTTCCGCCGCGCCATGCGCAAGGCGATCCAGTCCGCGATGCGGCAGCCGAACGTCAAGGGCATCCGCGTGCAGTGCTCGGGCCGCCTCGGTGGCGCCGAGATGAGCCGCTCGGAGTTCTACCGCGAAGGTCGGGTGCCGCTGCACACGCTGCGCGCCGACATCGACTACGGCCTGTACGAGGCCAAGACCACCTTCGGCCGTATCGGCGTGAAGGTGTGGATCTACAAGGGCGACATCGTCGGTGGCAAGCGTGAGCTGGCCGCTGCGGTGCCCGCGGGTGCGGATCGTCCGCGTCGCGAGCGTCCGTCGGGCACCCGGCCTCGCCGTAGCGGCGCGTCGGGCACCACCGCGACGAGCACCGAAGCCGGCCGGGCGGCCACCGGCGGTTCCGAGAGCGGCACCGCTCCGGCAGGCAGTGTGGCAGACAACGCCGCGGCTGCGCAGGCAGCGGCTGCGGTCGAGACGCCCACGGAAAACACGGAGAGCTGAATCATGTTGATTCCCCGCAAGGTCAAGCACCGTAAGCAACACCACCCGAGACAGCGCGGCATCGCCAGCGGCGGCACGACGGTGAGCTTCGGTGACTATGGCATCCAGGCGTTGGAACACGCCTACATCACCAACCGGCAGATCGAGTCGGCTCGTATCGCGATCAACCGGCACATCAAGCGTGGCGGCAAGGTGTGGATCAACATCTTCCCGGACCGCCCGCTGACCAAGAAGCCGGCCGAGACCCGCATGGGTTCCGGCAAGGGTTCGCCGGAGTGGTGGGTGGCCAACGTCAAGCCAGGTCGCGTGCTCTTCGAGCTGAGCTACCCCGACGAGGCGACCGCCCGGGCCGCGCTGACCCGTGCGATCCACAAGCTGCCGATCAAGGCACGCATCGTTACCCGAGAGGAGCACTTCTGATGGCAGTGGGAGTGACGCCGGGCGAACTGCGCGAGCTGACCGACGACGAACTGAAGGATCGGCTGCGCGAGTCCAAGGAAGAGCTGTTCAACCTGCGCTTCCAGATGGCGACCGGCCAGTTGTCGAACAACCGCCGGCTTCGCACGGTGCGTCAGGAAATCGCGCGTGTGTACACCGTGCTGCGCGAACGTGAGTTGGGTCTGGCCTCCGGACCCGTGGGTGAGGATTCGTAATGGCAGAGAACAAAGGGGCAGGCCCCAAGTACACGCCGCGTAAGGAAGAAGAGCGCGGCCGGCGTAAGACGGCCATCGGTTACGTGGTGTCGGACAAGATGCAGAAGACCATCGTGGTCGAGCTGGAAGATCGTAAGAGCCACCCGCTCTACGGCAAGATCATCCGCACCACCAAGAAGGTCAAGGCGCACGACGAAAACGACATCGCGGGCATCGGCGACCGGGTGTCGCTGATGGAGACCCGTCCGCTGTCGGCGACCAAGCGCTGGCGGCTCGTCGAGATCCTCGAGAAGGCCAAATAGGGCGCACCGCCAACGGAAACCCCCGCACGTAATGTGTCGGGGGTTTTTCGGTTTTGGTCGTGCGGGGGTTCAGTCTTCGGCGGGCCGGAGCACCGCGAGGACCGTCAAGACCAAAATCTTGAGATCGAGGAACAGCGTCCAGTTGTCGATGTAGTAGTTGTCCCACTCGGCGCGGTCGGCGATCGACGTCTGCCCACGGAAACCGTGGACCTGAGCCCAGCCCGTCATACCCGCCTTCACCCTGTGGCGCTGGCCGTAGCGACGCACGTGCATCTCGAACAACTCGACGAACTCCGGCCGTTCCGGCCGGGGGCCCACAAGGCTCATCTCGCCGCGCAGCACGTTGACCAACTGGGGCAGTTCGTCCAGCGACGCCCTGCGCATGATGCGGCCGATCCGCGTGCGTCGGTCCGAACCCTCGACTCCTCCGGGCGCCGTGCCTTCGTCCAGGTCGAAATCCGTCTCCGACGCGTCAGGCTGGCGCATGGTGCGGAACTTCAAACAACCGAAGACTTTTCCGTCGCGGCCGATCCGCGGTTGGGCGAATAAGATCGGGCCCGGCGAACTGAACTTCACGGCTAGGGCGAGGACAGCGAGCAGAGGCGAGATCAGTACGAGCCCGATCAGGGAAGCGACGCGATCGACGCAATGTTTGACGGCGAACTGCCAGCCCTTCGGATCGACGCGAGTGAGCACCATCAGCGGTACGCCGCCCATGTGCTCGATCCGGGTGCCGGTGCCGACGACGTCCATCAGCCGCGGGACCACCCGAACGCGCATCCCGAGTTCCTGAGCCAGCTGGGCGGTGCGTGCCAGCTGTTCGTCGGGCAGCTGGGACGGAGCGATGACGAGCTCCTCGGCGCGTGTAGCGCGCGCAGCGGCCTCGAGGTCGTGTGTGCGGCCGAGGTAAGGCACGTCGAACATCTCGACGTCTTGCGGCCGGAAATCGTCCAGCACACCCACGGGCCACATGCCGTAGTCGCGGATTTCACGCATGCGGGCGATGAGTTGGTGGGCGACCGGATCGGAGCCGACGATCAGTGCGGGCCTGCCGACCTGCCATTTCCGCCGCAGCCATCGGTTCACCAACGACCTCGACAGGCGCACTGCCGGTACGAGAAGAGCCGCGCAGAGCCAGATCTTCAGGACGATCTCGCTCGGGCGCACGTACGGGGACAGAACCTCGCCGATCGGGAGGCGCGGCACCAAGAGCACCATGATGGTCAACGTCCCCAGAGCGGCCAACGCTATCGAGGTTGCGACGGGCTCGAACTGGTCGAGGAATCCTTCGTTCAGCTTCTGTCGGTACATCGACCGGGCGCCCATCACGATGAGCAGCATTGGGATGAAGAGCCACGAGGTCAGCGCGACGTTGCGCTCGTTCTCCAAATCGCCAGGAATCCACCAATGCGCCAGGACAACCGCGGCCACCGCGGGGACGGCGTCGAGCACCACCGTGATCACGGAGTACCAGGGATCGACGCGAAGGACCTCGACCCAGCGCGGCGTTCGGTTACCGAGCGATCCATGAGCCGGATCCGGCACGACCGTCAGCTGCGGAACGGTCCGCTGGCTACTTGACGCGTGGTCCGAAACATCGGCCTTAAGCTGCATTTATCACTCTCTTGAACGGAAGTGGCAACTCATACTAGGGGTACTTTACCCACCAGTACGTCAATATGACTCGCCAACCCGTTGTCCGAAGGCGCCGCGCCTCGAAACACAACGACGGCGTGTTAGCTGGGGCATACGCGTCATGGGCTCGGGCTTTGCCCGAACATGCGCTCCACGGCAAGTTGCGCCAGGTCGCTCAAGATCTGGACGTGGCCCGTGCCCCACTGCCGGGGCTTGCTGTCGGACACACACAACGTGCCGATTGCGCGGCCCTCATGATCAATCAAGGGAATGCCGAGGTATGCAGCCATCGCACCGCCCCGGACCACCGGATGGTTGCTGAACACGGGGTCGATCCTGGCGTCCTCGAGCACGAGGGGGGTGCCGTCGGCGACCGTGTACTGGCAGATGGATTGGTCGAACGGCATCTGCCGCTCCTCGATTGACAGCTTGCCCATCCCAGCGGTGCTCTTGTAATACGTGCGGTCGGCATCGACCAGGGTCACGGCCGCGAAGGGCGTATGCAGCGCTTCGGCGGCTGCCTGGGTGATGCGGTCGTAGGCAGGGTCCGGCGGCGTATCCATGAGTCCGGTGGAGTGCAGGGACCTCAGCCTGTCGGGGTCCGTGACGGCGGCCGATACGTCCGGCATCTCGTCGCTGGCGAGCACCCCGGACTGCGAGAGGTGGGCAAGCAGTTCCTTCGCCGAAACCTTCGTGCGCATCTGGTCGGCGACCATCTGCGACGCGACCGCGCGCGCGACATAGGACTCGACATCAAGGCCGGCGTTGCGCGCGCACTCTTCGAGTGAGCGGTTGAGCCACTCATCGAAGGCCTGCAGCGACTTGGTCACAAGAGCGAACGGTATACGAAAGGGCTGGTCTTCAAGTGATATCGCCCCATGCCGGAGGGGTCCCGCTGCCGTGGCTTCCTGTGGGACAAACCCTTTGACAGGGGCACAACTCGCGTTGATGAGGTCGTCGTCAGATCGTCAGCTAACCGAGACGCCCCGGGTGTAATCTCCGGGCCAACCTTCGACGCGACACCGAGGCGGGGCATGGCGACCGAATTCAACGGCAAGATCGAACTCGACATCCGAGACTCCGAACCGGACTGGGGACCCTACGCCGCGCCCACCGCCCCCGACGGCGCACCCAACATCCTGTACCTCGTGTGGGACGACATCGGGATCGCCACATGGGACTGCTTCGGCGGCCTGGTCGAGATGCCGGCGATGAGCCGTATCGCCGAACGCGGCGTTCGGCTCTCGCAGTTCCACACCACCGCGCTCTGCTCGCCGACCCGCGCCTCACTGTTGACCGGACGAAATCCGACGACCGTCGGCATGGCCACCATCGAAGAGTTCACCGACGGCTTTCCCGGCTGCAACGGCCGGATTCCGTTCGACACCGCGCTGCTGCCCGAGGTGCTCGTCGAGCATGGATACAACACCTACTGCGTGGGAAAGTGGCATCTGACCCCCCTCGAGGAGTCGAATCTGGCTTCCGCCAAGCGACATTGGCCGCTGTCGCGTGGCTTCGAGCGCTTCTACGGGTTCATGGGCGGTGAGACGGACCAGTGGTATCCGGACCTGGTTTACGACAACCATCCCGTTGCTCCGCCGGGGACACCGGAAGAGGGCTACCACCTGTCAAAAGACCTGGCGGACAGGACGATCGAGTTCATCCGCGACGCGAAGGTCATCGCACCGGACAAACCGTGGTTTTCCTACGTGTGTCCAGGAGCCGGCCACGCGCCGCATCACGTCTTCAAGGAGTGGGCCGACCGCTACGCCGGCAAGTTCGACATGGGCTACGAGCGTTACCGCGAGATCGTGCTCGAGAACCAGAAGAGGCTCGGTATCGTCCCCGCCGATACTGAACTCTCACCGATGAATCCGTATGGAGACGTCACGGGACCCAACGGTGAACCGTGGCCGGAGCAGGACTCGGTGCGTCCCTGGGGCGACCTCAGTGACGACGAGAAACGCCTCTTCTCCCGCATGGCCGAGGTGTTCGCCGGCTTCCTGTCGTACACCGACGCCCAGATCGGCCGCATCCTCGACTATCTGGAGGAGTCGGGTCAGCTCGACAACACGATCATCGTCGTCATCTCCGACAACGGGGCGAGCGGAGAAGGCGGACCGAACGGCTCGGTCAACGAGGTCAAGTTCTTCAACGGCTACATCGACACGGTCGAGGACGGTCTAAGGCTGCTCGACAATCTCGGCGGACCGGAGACCTACAACCACTATCCGACCGGCTGGGCGATGGCGTTCAACGCCCCCTACAAGCTCTTCAAGCGCTACGCGTCGCACGAGGGCGGAATCGCCGACCCCGCAATCATCTCCTGGCCCAAGGGCATCGCCGCGCACGGCGAGGTACTGGACACCTACATCAACGTCTGCGACGTCACCCCGACGATCTACGAACTGCTGGGAATCACGCCGCCGGAGACGGTCAGGGGAGTGCCGCAAAAGCCGTTGGACGGTGTGAGTTTCGAGGCGGCGCTCAAAGATTCGTCGGCCGCGACCGACAAGCACACGCAGTTCTACACGATGCTCGGCACGCGGGGAATCTGGCATGACGGCTGGTTCGCCAACACCGTCCACGCCGCCTCCCCGGCCGGTTGGTCGCACTTCGACAAAGACCGGTGGGAGCTGTTCCACCTCGAAAGCGATCGCAGCCAGTGCCACGATCTGGCCGCCGAAAAGCCGGACAAGCTCGAAGAACTCAAGAAACTGTGGTTCGCCGAAGCCGACAAGTACAACGGGCTGCCGCTGGGCGACCTCAACATCTTCGACACCATATCCCGGTGGCGGCCCAGCCTCGCCGGGCAGCGCGAGTCCTACGTCTACTACCCCGGAACGGCCGACGTCGGCACCGGCGCGGCGGCCGAGATCATGGGACGGTCGTTCTCGGTGATGGCCGAGATGACGATCGACACCTCCGGCGCGGAGGGTGTGATCTTCAAACACGGTGGCGCACACGGGGGACACGTGATGTTCATTCAGGACGGCCGGCTCCACTACGTCTACAACTTCCTGGGCGAACAGGAACAACAGCTGTCAACGCCGGACCCGATACCGTTGGGGCGGCATGTTTTCGGGGTCGCGTACGTGCGCACCGGAACCGCAGAGGGCAGCCACACTCCGTTGGGAGACGCTGCGCTCTACATCGACGACCAACAGGTCGCGACGTTCAGCGGCATGCGTGTGCATCCGGGGACGTTCGGGCTCGCCGGTGCCAGTCTGAGCATCGGCAGAAACGCGGGATCCCCGGTCTCGCGGTCGTACAAGCCGCCGTTCGCCTTCACCGGTGGCACCATCACCCAGGTGAACATCGACGTCTCGGGTAAGCCGTACGTCGATGTGGAGAGGGAGTTCGCGCGCGCTTTCGCGCAGGACTGAGGACCGCGCAGGACTGAGGACAAGGCGGGATCCAGCTCATGAAAAACGCCGTGTGGCCGACGATCGCGATGACATGTCTGCTCACATCGTGCGTCGACAACAGCGAGGGCACGCCGATCGCGGAAGAGGCCGTCGTCTCCGATACGACCATCTCCGCCACCACCGCCCCGCCGTCGTCGACCACGAGCGCCGCTGCTGAACCCGATACCGAACAGCCCGGCATCGTGCCGACCACCGCGGTGCCTTCGCCGACGGGCGTCGCCTGCGATGTGCCCAAGCCGCCCTACGAAGAGGCGTCCGTGCCCGATCCGGCCGCGCCGAAGATCACGGTGGTGCTCCCCGCGGGATGGTCGACCGCGCCGGGACAGGGTGACGTCGGCCTTCGGCTGACCGGTCCGGACGGGATGTCGGCGTCGGTCACCATCGCCAGGACGACGCTGCCGCCCGCCGAGGCCTTCGACCGCTTTGCCGATGACGCCATGGCCGCCTCCGACATCAGCACCCTGAGCGTGCTGCCGGCGGAACTGTGCGGCTTCAGCGGCCAGAAGCTGCTCGGATCGTGGGCGGACTCCCCGGAACACGCTGTCGAGTTCGGCGACCGGCTGGCCCATATCCCGACGACCAGCGGCGACTACCTGGTCGCGGTGCACGTCGAGGCCCCGGCGCAGGGTGCGGCCTTCGACCCGCTGACCTCGCCGCTGCTGGGCGACTTCGGCATCGTCATACCCTGACGGCGTCGACGCACGAGCCCGCCCGTGGGGCAGGGGGCCGCTGATCAGCGGCGATTTGGTTTCCTGCAGGTCCTCCCATAGAATCAGGCGGTTGCCTTAGGCAGACCTCGGCCAGTCGTTCCGGCAGGCCCCGCGTGCTCATAGGTGACAGCAAGACCGCGCACGTCCAGGTCGGTATCTGGCGTGCATACAAAAACCAGGTCGAGGAGATCGAGTGATTCAGCAGGAATCGCGGCTCAAGGTCGCCGACAACACGGGCGCCAAGGAGATCTTGTGCATCCGTGTGCTCGGTGGCTCGTCGCGACGCTACGCCGGCATCGGCGATGTCATCGTGGCGACCGTCAAGGACGCCATTCCGGGCGGCAACGTCAAGCGCGGTGATGTGGTGAAGGCCGTCGTCGTGCGCACCGTCAAGGAACGCCGCCGGGCCGACGGCAGCTACATCAAGTTCGACGAGAACGCCGCCGTCATCATCAAGCCCGACAACGACCCGCGTGGTACGCGCATCTTCGGGCCGGTCGGCCGCGAACTGCGCGAGAAGCGCTTCATGAAGATCGTCTCGCTCGCTCCGGAGGTGTTGTAGATGAAGGTCCACAAGGGCGACACCGTCCTGGTCATCTCCGGTAAAGACAAGGGCGCCAAGGGCAAGGTGCTGGTCGCCTACCCGACCCGCAACAAGGTGCTGGTCGAGGGCGTCAACCGGATCAAGAAGCACACGGCGGTGTCGAGCAACGAGCGCGGCGCCAAGTCCGGCGGCATCGTCACCCAGGAGGCGCCGATCGACGCCTCCAACGTGATGGTCGTCGACTCCGACGGCAAGCCCACCCGCGTCGCATACCGGGTTGACGAGGAGACGGGCAAGAAGGTCCGCATCGCCAAGACCAACGGCAAGGACATCTGAGATGACTACAGCTGAGAAAACACTGCCGCGCCTCAAGCAGCGCTACCGCGAGGAGATCCGCGACGCGCTGGCCAAGGAGTTCGGCTACGCCAACGTCATGCAGATTCCGGGCGTGGTCAAGGTCGTCGTCAACATGGGCGTCGGCGACGCCGCCCGCGACGCCAAGCTGATCAACGGCGCGGTCAACGACCTCGCGCTGATCACCGGCCAGAAGCCGGAGGTCCGCCGGGCCCGCAAGTCCATCGCGCAGTTCAAGCTTCGCGAGGGCATGCCGATCGGTGCCCGCGTCACGCTGCGCGGCGACCGGATGTGGGAGTTCCTCGACCGGCTGATCTCGATCGCGCTCCCGCGTATCCGCGACTTCCGCGGCCTGTCGCCCAAGCAGTTCGACGGCACCGGCAACTACACCTTCGGTCTGACCGAACAGTCGGTGTTCCACGAGATCGACGTGGACTCCATCGACCGTCCCCGTGGCATGGACATCACCGTCGTCACCTCGGCGACGACCGACGACGAAGGACGAGCGCTGCTGCGGGCGCTGGGCTTTCCGTTCAAGGAGAACTGAGTAATGGCAAAGAAGGCACTGGTCAACAAGGCCAACAAGAAGCCGAAGTTCAAGGTGCGCGCCTATACCCGCTGCCAGCGCTGCGGGCGTCCGCACGCCGTCTTCCGCAAGTTCGGCCTGTGCCGGATCTGCCTGCGCGAAATGGCGCACGCCGGCGAACTGCCCGGCGTGCAGAAGAGCAGCTGGTAATCCAGCTCAACAGACCAGACCAACCAAACAAGTTGCGGCAGGCCCGGATACCGGGAACCACCGCGAGAAAGGTGAGACCGCTGTCATGACCGCTATGACGACGATGCGGTGGGGGTGCCCCCAGCAGCGCAGCTGCGAGGGGGACGCAGCCACGAAGAGGAGCAGCGCTCGATGACTATGACGGACCCGATCGCAGACTTCTTGACGCGTCTGCGCAACGCCAATTCGGCGTACCACGACGAGGTGACACTGCCCCACTCCAAGATCAAGGCCAACATCGCCGAGATCCTGAAGCGCGAGGGCTACATCGCCGACTACCGCACCGAGGAAGCTCGGGTCGGCAAGTCCCTCATCGTGCAACTGAAGTACGGCCCCAGCCGGGAGCGAAGCATCGCCGGTCTGCGCCGCGTGTCCAAGCCTGGTCTGCGGGTGTACGCGAAATCCACCAACCTGCCGCGGGTTCTCGGCGGCCTCGGCGTGGCGATCATCTCCACGTCGTCGGGGCTCCGAACCGACCGCCAGGCAGCCCAAGAGGGCGTGGGCGGCGAAGTCCTCGCGTACGTGTGGTAGGCGAGAGGGAGTAGAGCTCAAATGTCGCGTATTGGAAAGCAGCCGGTCCCGGTCCCCAGCGGGGTCGACGTCTCGATCGACGGACAGAACGTGTCGGTCAAGGGACCCAAGGGGACCCTCGAACTGTCGGTGGCCGACCCGATCCGGGTGTCCCGTGACGACGACGGCGCCATCGTGGTGACGCGTCCGGACGACGAGCGGCGCAGCCGCTCGCTGCACGGTCTGTCGCGCACCCTGGTGGCGAACCTGATCACCGGCGTCACCGAGGGTTACACCACCAAGATGGAGATCTTCGGCGTCGGTTACCGCGTGCAGCTCAAGGGGTCCAACCTCGAGTTCGCGTTGGGCTACAGCCACCCGGTGACGATCAACGCGCCCGAGGGTGTGACGTTCGCGGTGGAGACGCCGACGAAGTTCTCGATCTCCGGCATCGACAAGCAGAAGGTCGGCCAGGTCGCGGCGAACATCCGCCGCTTGCGCAAGAGCGACCCCTACAAGGGCAAGGGGATTCGCTACGAGGGCGAGCAGATCCGCCGCAAGGTCGGAAAGACAGGTAAGTAGAAATGGCTTCAACCACAAAGGATTCGGCAGCGCCTGCGCGCAAGCCCGTGGGCCAGAACATCTCCGAGACCCGTCGGGTGGCGCGGCTGCGTCGCCATGCTCGGTTGCGCAAGAAGATCTCCGGCACGGCAGAGGTGCCGCGGTTGGTGGTCAACCGTTCGTCGCGGCACATCCACGTGCAGCTGGTGAACGATCTCGAAGGCACCACGTTGGCCGCCGCGTCCTCGATCGAGGCCGACGTGCGGGCGGTCGACGGGGACAAGAAGGCGCACAGCGTGCGGGTCGGTCAGCTGATCGCCGAGCGCGCGAAGGCCGCAGGGATCGACAAGGTCGTGTTCGACCGCGGGGGTTACACCTACGGCGGACGGATCGCGGCGCTGGCCGATGCGGCGCGCGAGGGCGGACTGCAATTCTGATGACTGACTTCAACACAATGGGAAGGACTGCATGATGGCCGAACAGGCAACAGCCGGCGGCCCCCAGGACGGCCGCGGCTCGCGAGACCGCGACGGACGTGGCCGCCGCGACGACCGTGGTGGTCGTGGTCGCGACGGCGGTGACAAGAGCAACTACCTCGAGCGCGTCGTCTCCATCAACCGCGTGTCCAAGGTGGTCAAGGGTGGTCGCCGGTTCAGCTTCACCGCGCTGGTGATCGTCGGCGACGGCAAGGGCATGGTCGGTGTCGGCTACGGCAAGGCCAAGGAAGTTCCGGCCGCCATCGCCAAGGGCGTCGAAGAGGCCCGCAAGAACTTCTTCCGGGTCCCGCTGATCGGCGGCACCATCACCCACCCGGTGCAGGGCGAAGCCGCCGCCGGTGTCGTGATGCTGCGACCGGCCAGCCCCGGTACCGGTGTGATCGCCGGCGGTGCCGCTCGCGCGGTGCTGGAATGTGCCGGCGTGCACGACATCCTGGCCAAGTCGCTGGGCAGTGACAACGCGATCAACGTGGTGCATGCCACCGTCGCCGCGCTGAAGCTGCTGCAGCGTCCCGAAGAGGTCGCGGCCCGGCGTGGCCTGCCGATCGAGGACGTGGCGCCCGCGGGCATGCTGCGGGCGCGTCGTGAGGCCGAGGCGCTCGCCGCGTCGGCTGCGCGTGAGGGGTCGTAAATCATGGCAGAGCTGAAGATCACCCAGGTGCGCAGCACCATCGGTGCGCGCTGGAAGCAGCGGGAGAGCCTGCGGTCGCTGGGGCTGCGCAAGATCCGCCAGTCCGTCGTCCGCGAGGACAACGCGCAGACGCGCGGCCTGATCAAGACCGTGCATCACCTCGTCAAAGTAGAGGCGGTCGAGACGAAATGACACCCATCAAGCTCCACGACCTGAAGCCGGCACCCGGTTCGAAGACCGCCAAGACCCGTGTGGGCCGCGGTGAGGGTTCGAAGGGTAAGACCGCGGGTCGCGGCACCAAGGGCACCAAGGCCCGCAAGAACGTCCCCGCGACGTTCGAGGGCGGCCAGATGCCGATCCACATGCGGCTGCCGAAGCTCAAGGGCTTCCGTAACCGCTTCCGCACCGAGTACGAGGTCGTCAACGTCGGCGACATCAACAAGCTGTTCCCGAAGGGCGGCGATGTCGGCGTAGACGAGCTGGTGGCCGCGGGTGCGGTGCGCAAGAACACGCTGGTGAAGGTGCTCGGCGACGGCAAGCTCACCGTCAAGGTGAACGTCACCGCGCACAAGTTCAGTGGCAGCGCCCGCGACAAGATCTCCGCAGCGGGCGGTTCGGCGACCGAGCTGTAGTCCGCTGTCGACCGGGAGCCCCTGCCGTCACGGCGGGGGCTTTCGTGTTCGGGCGGGCGTAACGCCACCCGTCGTCGAACGATATTGTGCGTAGGCGCAACTCGTCAGGAGCAGATATATGACGTCCATCCGCCTGCTTACCGCCATCGCCATGGCCGCCGGTCTCGCACTGTCGGCAGGTACCGCGACGGCGATCGCCCAGGATGAGAATTCGGCGGTGGACGCGAAGTTCGCCGAACAGGTCGCCGCCCTGGAGATCCCGCTCGGCGAGACCGATCTACCCGAGTTGGGTCACGGAATCTGCGACATGCTCACCACCGGGTTGGCCGGTACCGCCAACCCCGTGCCCGTCGTGCGCGGCGTGGTGAACCGCCTCACCAGTGCGGGCATGAGCCGCGGGCAGGCCGCGGGACTGATGCGCGCGGCCGTCGGCCTCTACTGCCCGCAGCACGCCCGCTATCTGGGCCGCTGACCTACTGCCGCCACTCGAAGCAGCCGACACCGGGGACGCACCCGCCGCCACCCCAGGGGGCGCCGTGTCCGCAGACCCCGTCGGCGGTGCAGCCTCCACCACCGTCCGCGGCCGCCGCGTCCGCATGTTCCGTCGGCGGTGCATCCGCCGTAATCGGGGCCCTGTGCAGAATGACTGATCGGCGTGCCCGGATAGCTCTGGGCGATTGCGACGGGTGCCGCGGCGATCGCCGTCGCCGCCGCGCCCGCCATCAGCAGCGGTGCGAGGGTTCTCAGTTTCGCGATCATGATTCCGGTTTACCACCAAGATCAAGAAAAGTTAAAACACCTAAGCGTTAGCAAACTCTCCAACGCGTCGGGGCGTCACCTCAGGTTGGGAATCACCTCTGCGGCCAAACGTTCCATCTGTTCGCGGTCCTCGGCGACGTTCTCCCCGACCGGGTTGAGCAGAAGCATCTCGGCGCCTGCGTCGATGACCTCGCGCAGCCCTCGAACGACGTCGGCGGGGGTGCCTGAGACCGGTACGGTGTCGATGCCCGCCATGCCGCCGTAGATGCGGTGCAGGCCTGCCAACACTCGCTCCCTGGCGCGCGCGGGGTCGTCGTCGACAATCAGGTACACGCGCTTGCCGATCGTGAAACCCGTTGCCTCCCTGTTCTGTTCGTTGAGCTCGCGGTGGACGGTCTGGACGGCTTCGGTGAACGCGGCCGTCGTGGACGATCCCGCCCCGAGGAAGGCGTCGCCGTGCCGCACCGCCCTGGCGATCGCGCGGGGGGCGTTGGCCCCGAACCAGATCGGCGGGTGTGGCCGCTGGACGGGCTTCGGTTGTACCGGCAACGCGTCGACGTCGCGAAAACGCCCGCGGTACGTCACCTTCGAGTCGTCGGACCACGCCGCCTTCATCAGCTCGAGTCCCTCGGTGAAGGCGCGGACGAACGTGGCGGGTTCGACACCGAACGCGGCGAACTTGCGGGTGCCCCCGCCCGGAGCCACACCGAGGTCGAGCCGGCCGTGGCTGAGGTGGTCGACGGCCGTGACCGCCGAAGCCAGCTGCAGCGGTTCGTGCAGGGTGGTGACCAGGACGGCCACCCCGAGGCGGAGCCGCGCGGTCTGCCCCGCGGCCCAGGCCAGCATCTGAAGCGGCGCGAGCAGTGGTGACGGGCCGATCGTCTGCTCCAGCGTCCACCCACCGGTGAAGCCCAGTTCCTCGGCCCGGATCAGGTAGTCGCGAGTGCCCTCGGCGTCGAAGCCGGCCGCCACGCGCTGTGGAAGCGAGATGTCGAAGCGCACGGCACCACGGTAGACGGGGTGGGCCGCGAGGCGGCGTCGGTACGCTCGAACCATGCTCGCCTTCCTCCCCGGCATGTCCGGACTGCCCGGTCTGGCCGATGTACGCGCACTGGCCCGGCGCATCGACACCGCCCGCCACAACGGTGTCCCGAACGGATGTGTGCTCGAACTCGATCTGACGTCCGTGCCGAACGAGACGGGCGGGTTCGATCCGCTCGCGTTGATATCCGGAGCGGGCAAGCCGCTGTTGTTGGGTGAGGCCGTCGCCGCGATCCACCGCGCGGCGGACGACGACCGGGTCGCCGGGTTGGTCGCGCGCGTGCAGCTGCCGGCCGCGTCGCCGGGCGCGGTGCAGGAACTGCGGTCGGCGATCTCCGCGTTCAGCGACGCCAAACCGTCACTGGCGTGGGCCGAAACCTATCCGGGCACCCTGTCGTACTACCTGGCGTCGGCGTTCCGCGAGGTTTGGATGCAACCGGCGGGCACCGTCGGCCTGGTGGGATTCGCGACGAACGCGACGTTCCTTCGGGGCGCGTTCGACAAGATCGGACTTGAGGCACAGTTCGTCGCGCGTGGTGAATACAAGTCTGCCGCAAACCGTTTCACCGAGGACCGCTATACCGACGCCCATCGTGAGGCCGACGAGCGGTTGATCCAAAGCCTGCACGGTCAGGTGCTGGAGGCGGTCGCACAATCGCGCCACCTGGAGGCCAAGGAGATCGACGCCCTCGCCGACAAGGCGCCGTTGCTTCGTGACGACGCCCTGGCGGGCGGGCTGATCGACCGCGTCGGTTTCCGCGATGAGGCCTACGCCCGCATCGCCGAACTGGTTGGCGCACCGGACTTCACGCCCGGGGCGGATGCGGACGCCGACGACGCACCGCCGCGGCTGTTCCTGTCGCGGTACGCGCGGGCCACGGCCGGGCGTCAGAGCCTTCCGGCGCCGCCGATCCCGGGCCGGAAGAAGGCCACGATCGCCGTCGTCACGCTGCACGGCGCGATCGTCAGTGGCCGCGGCGGCACGCAGCCACTGCCGATCGGTGGTTCCAGCGCAGGCGGAGACACGATCGCCGCGGCGCTTCGTGAGGCCGCGTCCTCCGACGATGTCTCGGCGATCGTGCTGCGGGTCGACAGCCCAGGCGGTTCGGTCACCGGATCGGAAACCATTTGGCGCGAAGTGCAGCGGGCCCGTGACAAGGGCAAGCCGGTGGTCGCGTCGATGGGTGCGGTCGCCGCGTCGGGCGGCTATTACGTGTCGATGGCCGCCGACGAGATCGTGGCCAATCCCGGCACCATCACCGGGTCGATCGGCGTGCTGGCGGGCAAGCTCGTCGCCCGCGAACTCAAGGGCCGCCTCGGCGTCGGCTCCGGCACGGTACGCACCAACCGCAACGCCGACGCGTGGTCGCTCAACGAACCGTTCACCGACGAACAGCGCGCGCTCGTGGAGGCCGAGGCCGACCTGCTCTACACCGATTTCATCGAGCGGGTCGCGGTGGGCCGCAAGATGAGCGTCGAGGACGTCGACGCCGTAGCGCGCGGCCGGGTGTGGACCGGCGCGGACGCACACGACCGCGGTTTGGTCGACCACCTCGGCGGCCTTCGCACCGCGATCACGCGGGCCAAGGTGCTGGCGGGGATGGACGCCGAGGCCGAAGCGCGCATCGTGTCGTATCCCGGTTCGTCGCTGATGGACCGGCTGCGACCCAAGCCGTCGTCACAGCCCGCGGCGTCGCTGCCCGATGCCGTGGTCGGGATGCTGGGGCGGTCGGTGATGCAATTGGTCGATCAGACGGAGCGATCGTTCACCGGGCTGGGCGCGTTGTGGCTGGGCGAGCACCGGTTCTGAGTCAGCGCTTGATCGCCGACAGGTAGCTCATGTCGGTGAACAACCCGATGGTGCTGTCCTCGTCGAATGTGAAACCGTTGGCGGCGTAGGCATCTGGCATCTTCTGCGTCGTGACGTCCCAGCCGCGGTCGGTGAGATACTCGACGACGTCGTTGCGTTCGCCGTGATAGATGAGCTCACCCATCTCGATGTTCTGCCCGTATGCCTGTAAGCGCTCCGCGATCTCGCGCGAGCGCTCGTCGGCGAACATGCTGACGTCGGGGATGTGCTCGGTCGCGAGCCGGCTGCCCGGCGCGCTCAGCTCGTCGATCCGGTCGAACAGCAGATCCTGGGCCTCGGGCGGCAGGTAGATCAGCAGCCCCTCCGCGCTCCACGCCGTCGGCTTCGTCGGGTCGAAACCGTTGTCCAGCAGGGCTTTCGGCCAGTCCTCGCGCAGGTCGATCGCCAACGCCCGTCGGTCCGCCGTCGGCTCGGCCCCCAGCGCCGCCAGCGTATTGGTCTTGAAGGCGATGACGTCTGGCTGGTCGAGTTCGAAGACGGTGGTGCCTGCCGGCCACGGCAGGCGGTAGGCGCGGGCGTCGAGCCCGGAGGCCAGGATCACCGCCTGGCGGACACCCGCATCCGCGGCGTCGGTGAACATGCGGTCGAAATGGCGGGTGCGCACGCCCATGCCCTCGGCGGCCCGCCGCGTGTTGAACCGGGCATCGATCGCGTTCAGCGATATCTCGCCGTCGAGCGCGCGCACGAAGAAGTCCAGACCGACCGCGCGCACCAGAGGTTCGGCGTACGGGTCGTCGATCAAGCCCTCGCGGTGGCTCAACACGCGTTGTGCGGCGACCATCGTCGCGGTCGAGCCGACGCTGGAAGCCAGGTCCCAGGTGTCGTTGTCGGTGCGTGCCATTCGTGCTCCTCAGTTTCGGGTTGCGATGATCGCCAGCGAATCCCGCATCGGGGCAAGCAGATCGGTGTCGGGAAACGTGCGGCCGTATCCCGCGAACACCTCGGGCCGGTTTCTCGTCGAGACCTGCCATCCGTGTTCGGTGAGATATTCGCCGACGTGGCGGCGCTCGCCCGCATAAAACAGGTGCGATATGTCGAGGTGCGCGCCGTTGTCGCCCCACTGCTTGCTGATCGCCTTGCTGCGTTCGCCGATCGTCGCCGCGGCGTCGGGATGATATTCGGTGGCCAGCTTGCTGCTCGGTGCGCTCAGCGCCCCGATGTCGTCGAACAGCCGGTCTTGCGCCTCGGGTGGCAGGTAAACGAGCAGCCCCTCGGCGCTCCACGCTGTGGGCTGTGCCGGATCGAAACCGCTGTCCCGCAGTGCTTTCGGCCAGTCGTCACGTAAGTCGACACCGACCGTGCGCAGCTCGGCCGACGGCGTGGCCCCCAGTGACGACATCGTCGAAGCCTTGAACTCGATCACCTGCGGCTGGTCGATTTCGTAGACGATGGTCCCGGGTGGCCACGGCAACCGGTAGGACCGCGAGTCCAGACCGGACGCCAGGATCACCGCCTGCCGGATGCCCGCGCTCGTCGCGTCTGCGAAGAAGTCGTCGAAGAACCGCGTGCGCACCGCGATCATCTTCGCCATGAAGTCCGCTCCGGCGCCGTCGATGTCGTTGCCCTCGATGCCGCCGTCGACCAGGCCCGTGAAGAAGTCGATGCCGACCGCGCGCACCAGGGGAGCGGCGTACGGATCGTCGAACAGCGGATCCTCCTCGCGGCTGGCGATCGCGCGGGCGGCCGCGACCATCGTGGCCGTGGTGCCCACGCTCGACGCCAGATCCCAGCTGTCCGAATCCGTCCGGCTCATCCCTCGAGTATCCCCGTGACGTACTGCAGCTCGCCGAACCTGACCTCGTCATCGTCGGGCAGCTGCGGCAGACCGCTTTCGGCCAGCAGCTCACCGACCGTCCGCCGCGTCAGGTGCCAGCCCCGCTCCTCGAGATAGGCACCTGCCTCGTTGCGGTCGCCGAGGTAGATCAGATCGGCGAAGTCGAGTTCGAACCCGTGCTCGCGCCACCGCTGCGCCGACTCCTGCATCCGCGCCAGCACCTTCTCGCGGTCGGCGGGATCTGTGCTCGCCGGGCCGCTCTCGACCGCCACCCGGCTGCCGGGTGCGCTCAGCTCGGAGATCGTGTCGAGCAGCTTGTCCTGCGCCTCCGGCGGCAGGTAACCCAGCAGCCCCTCGGCGCTCCATGCCGTCGGAAGGGCCGGATCGAAACCGGCGGCTTTCAGCGCGTCCGGCCAGTCGAACCGCAGGTCGATGGCCACGGCACGGCGCTGCGCGGTCGGCTCTGCGCCGATGTCGGCCAGCGTCTGGCTCTTGAACGCGATGACCTCGGGCTGGTCGATCTCGTAGACCGTGGTCCCGGCCGGCCAGGCCAACCGGTACGCCCGCGCGTCGAGACCCGACGCCAGGATCACTGCCTGTCGGATGCCCGCCTCGCCCGTTCCCGTTGAATCGCCACCTCCGGTGGCGGCGAGAAAGAACTCGTCGAAGAATTTGGTGCGCACCGCCATGTTGTCGGTCATCCGCGCCATACCGACCGCCGCGTTGTCCGTGTCGAGATCCTCGAGCTTGAGCTCGCCGCTGGCGAGGCGCGTGAAGAAGTCGACACCGACGGCGCGCACCAACGGTTCGGCGTAGGGGTCGGAGATCAGCGGGTCGTCGCCGGTGCTGGCGATCGCCCGCGCGGCCGCGACCATCGTCGCGGTGGCGCCGACGCTCGATGCGAGGTCCCAGGTGTCGTTGTCGCTACGTGCCATCTATCGCTCCTGACGTTATTAATTAGTGGATATAACGAGATTGGGTCCACGTTATGTTCCCGGGCTGAGAAGACGCTGTGAGGGCCGGACGATCAGCGGGATGCGGGCCAACGGGGTCCCAACTGTTACTCTCGTAGACTGTTTGACGGGTGACTCTGCAGGCTGCGCGCTTGACGGGGGTCCGCACACGACTTAACCAAGACGCTGGTCGAATCCAGCCCCATCCGCACGCCGCGATCAACAGGCCGGCTGCGCAGGAGGAAGAGTGCTTTCGGCTTTCATCTCTTCACTCAGGACGGTCGACCTGAGGCGAAAGATCCTGTTCACCCTGGGCATCGTGATCCTTTACCGGGTCGGTGCCTCGATCCCGTCTCCCGGGGTGAACTACCCGAATGTGCAGCAGTGCGTCGCGGAGGTCACCGGCGGTGAGTCCGGGCAGATCTACTCGCTGATCAACCTGTTCTCCGGCGGCGCGCTCCTGCGCCTGTCGGTGTTCGCCGTCGGTGTGATGCCCTACATCACCGCGAGCATCATCGTGCAGCTGCTGACGGTGGTGATCCCGCGGTTCGAGCAGCTGCGTAAGGAAGGCCAGTCCGGTCAGGCCAAGATGACGCAGTACACGCGCTATCTGGCCATCGCGCTGGCGATCCTGCAGAGCACCAGCATCGTGGCGCTCGCCGCGAACGGCGGCCTGCTTCAGGGCTGCTCGCTGGACATCATCCAGGGCCAGCACGAGGGTCTGAACATCTTCACGCTCGTCGTGATGGTGCTCGTGATGACCGCGGGCGCGGCGCTGGTGATGTGGATGGGTGAGCTGGTCACCGAGCGCGGCATCGGCAACGGCATGTCGCTGATCATCTTCGCGAGCATCGCCTCCGCGATTCCGGCCGAGGGCAAGACCATCCTCGACAGCCGCGGCGGGCTGGTCTTCGCCCTGGTCTGCGCGGGCGCGTTGGCGATCATCATCGGCGTGGTGTTCGTCGAACAGGGCCAGCGCCGGATCCCCGTCCAGTACGCCAAACGGATGGTCGGCCGCAAGATGTACGGCGGCACGTCGACGTATCTACCGTTGAAGGTCAACCAGGCCGGCGTCATCCCGGTGATCTTCGCCTCGTCGCTGATATACATCCCGCAGCTCATCACGCAGCTAATCCAGAGTGGGAGCTCCAACCCGAACAGCAACAGCTGGTGGAGCACTTTCGTCGCGAGCTACCTGACCGACCCGAGCAGCCCGGCCTACATCGCGATCTACTTCGGGCTGATTGTGTTCTTCACCTACTTCTACGTGTCCATCACGTTCAACCCCGATGAGCGGGCCGACGAGATGAAGAAGTTCGGCGGCTTCATCCCCGGCATCCGGCCAGGCAAGCCGACCGCGGACTACCTGCGCTACGTGCTGAGCCGGATCACCCTGCCAGGTTCGATCTACCTGGGTTTGATCGCGGTCCTGCCCAACCTGTTCCTCTCCGTCGGGAGCAGCGGGCCGGTGCAGAACCTGCCGTTCGGTGGTGTGGGCGTTCTGATCCTGGTCGGCGTCGGCTTGGATACCGTGAAACAGATCGAGAGCCAGCTGATGCAGCGTAATTACGAAGGGTTCCTGAAGTGAGAGTCGTTCTGCTCGGACCGCCCGGCGCCGGCAAGGGCACACAGGCACAGAAGCTCTCCGAGAAGCTCGGGATCCCGCAGATCTCGACCGGTGACCTCTTCCGCAAGAACATCGGCGACGGCACACCGCTGGGTGTGGAGGCCAAGAGGTACCTCGACGCCGGCGATCTGGTGCCCTCGGAGCTGACCAACAAGCTCGTCGAGGACCGCATCGAACAGGCCGACGCCGCCGACGGATTCATCCTCGACGGCTACCCGCGCTCGGTGGAGCAGGCCAAGGCCCTCGACGAGATGCTCAAACGCCACAACACCAAGCTCGACGCGGTGCTGGAGTTCAAGGTCTCCGAGGACGAGCTGTTCAAGCGGCTCAAGTCCCGCGGCCGCGAAGACGACACCGAAGACGTGATCCGCAACCGCATGCAGGTCTACCGTGACGAGACCTACCCGCTGTTGGAGTACTACAGCGGCAACAATCTGCAGCAGGTCGACGCGGTCGGCGGCCTGGACGAGGTGTTCGCGCGGGCGCTGCAGGCGCTCGGTAAGTAGTCCGGTATGGGCCTGATAGGCCTGCGCGGCCGCAAGGTCGTTCCGCAGCGCACCCCCGGTGAACTCGACGCGATGGCGGTCGCCGGAGCCCTGGTGGCCTCCGCGCTGGCGGCGGTGCGTGAAGCCGCGGCTCCCGGGGTATCGACGCTGGCGCTCGACGAGATCGCCGAGTCGGTGATCCGCGACGGCGGCGGCGTGCCGTCGTTCCTCGGATACCACGAATATCCGGCCAGCATCTGCTCCTCGGTCAATGACCGTGTGGTGCATGGCATTCCGTCCTCGGACGAAACCCTCGCGCCCGGGGACCTGGTGTCCATCGACTGCGGGGCGATCGTCGACGGCTGGCATGGGGATTCGGCGATCACGTTCGGGGTCGGGACGCTGATCCCGGTCGACGAGGCGTTATCGCAGGCGACCAAGGAGGCCATGGAGGCCGGTGCCGCGGCGATGGTGCCCGGCAACCGGCTCACCGACGTTTCGCACGCCATCGAGACCGCGACGCGCGCCGCCGAGAAACGGTACGGCCGCGCGTTCGGCATCGTGGACGGCTACGGCGGCCACGGCATCGGACGCGAGATGCACATGGACCCGTTCCTGCCCAACGAGGGTGCCCCGGGCCGCGGGCCGTACCTGGCGGTCGGCTCGGTGTTGGCCATCGAGCCGATGCTCACGCTCGGCACCACCAAGACGGTGGTCCTCGACGACGAGTGGACCGTCATCACCGCGGACGGTTCGCGTGCGGCGCACTGGGAGCACACGGTGGCCGCCACGGAAGACGGACCGCGCATCCTCACGCAGTAGGCCGCTCACCGGGCGTCAGCCCTCGCCCATGCCTTGGACCGGCCGGCTCGCGGCGTCACCGCGCACGACCTTCTCGATGCCGGCCCCGAGGTCGTCGTCGACCCTGCGCCAGTAGTCCAGCGACCGGTCGAGCACGTCGCCGGTGACCCCCTCGAGGCTGCCCGCTATCGTCTCGACGGCCGCGGTGCGTTGCGCGTCGTTCCACACTTTGCGCACCAGCGTGCCGGCCTGGCCGAAGTCGTCGTCCTCGGCGTGCAGCGAGTAGGCCGAGCGCACCAGTTCGGCGTCTGCCTCCCAACCGTCCTCGGCCGGGCCGGTGGTGTCCGACCACGGCCGTCCGCCGCTGTTGGGCGCATACACCGGTGCCGCGCCCGAGTGGTGGTAGGCCATCTGGCCGTCGAACATGTAGGAGTTCATCGCAACACCGTCGCGCGGCTGGTTGATCGGCAGCTGGTGGAAGTTGGTGCCGATGCGGTTGCGCTGCGCGTCGCTGTAGGCGAACGCGCGACCGAGCAGCATCTTGTCCGGCGACAGCCCGACACCCGGCACCGTGTTGCCCGGGGAGAACGCCGCCTGTTCGATCTGGGCGAAGAAGTTCTCCGGGTTGCGGTTGAGCGTGAATGTGCCGACCGGGATCAGCGGGTAGTCCGCGTGCGGCCACACCTTGGTCAGGTCGAACGGGTTGAACCGGTAGTCGGCCGCCTCGGCGTAGGGCATCACCTGCACCGAAAGCCGCCAGCTCGGGTGCTCGCCGCGGTTGATCGCATCGAAGAGGTCCCGGCGGTGAAAGTCGCTGTCCTCACCGGCCAGGGCGGCGGCCTCGGCGTTGGTGAGGAACTCCAGACCCTGGTCGGTGTGGAAGTGGTACTTCACCCAGAACTTCTCGCCGGCGGCGTTGACCCACATGTAGGTGTGCGAGCCGTAGCCGTTCATGTGGCGCCAGGTCCGCGGCAGGCCGCGCTCACCCATCAGGTAGGTCACCTGGTGGGCCGACTCGGGGTTCAGGCTCCAGAAATCCCACTGCATCTGCGAGGATCGCAGGCCGGAGTCGGGCAGCCGCTTCTGGCTGCGGATGAAGTGGGGGAACTTCATCGGGTCGCGCACGAAGAAGATCGGCGTGTTGTTGCCGACGAGGTCGTAGTTGCCTTCGGAGGTGTAGAACTTCATCGAGTAGCCGCGCACGTCGCGCCACGTGTCCGGGCTGCCCTGCTCACCGGCCACGGTCGAGAACCGGATCAACATATCGGTTGTGGTGTTCTTCTGAAACAGTGCGGCCTTGGTGAACTGCGAGACGTCCTCGGTGGCCGTGAAAACGCCGAAGGCGCCCGATCCCTTTGCGTGCGGGCTGCGTTCGGGTACCCGTTCACGGTTGAAGTGCGCCATCTGCTCCAGGAAATGCACGTCGTGCAGGACGAGTGGCCCGTTGGGGCCGACGCTGAGGGTGTTGCGGTCGCTGAACGCCGGTGCGCCGGTGCCGGTCGTGGAACCGAATTGTGAAGCGGTCATGGGAATCTCCATTCAGGTGGGTTGTGTGCTGCCTTTGCAGTCGGGGCACAGGCCCCAGAAAGTCACCTCGGCCTCGTCGATCGCGTAGCCGGTCGCGCCGTCGACCTGTAGGCACGGGGCGCGCCCGGTGGCGCAGTCGACGTCGTCGATGGCTCCGCACGATCGACAGACCACGTGGTGATGGTTGTCGCCGGTTTGCAGTTCGAAGCGGGCGCGTGAGCCGGCAGGCTCGACCCGGCGTAACAGGCCCGCGCCGGTGAGGGCGTAGAGCACGTCGTAAACCGCTTGTGTCGAAAGCGATCCGATGCGCCGGCGCGCTCTGGCGGCGATCTCTTCCACGTCGGCGTGCGGATGCTTCTGCACCTCGGCGAGCACCGCGAGTCGGGGCTTGGTGATACGCAACCCCGCGGCGCGCAGGTCGTCGTGCCAACGAGTCACGGACATGCGGCCCTCCGGATACTTGAACCAGTCAAGAATCCAGTGTGCCCCATCCTCTTGCATTATGCAAGGCTTGCAAAACGCAATACCTCGACGTCGGCCGTGCTGAGTGGCCGCGCCTGCGTGCGATACTTTCGGCATGCATCCGCGCGGAATACCGATGTGACCAAGACGCCGAAGGAAGAGCTGACGGCGTTCGAGGTGGCGGCCAGGGACCTCGTGGGCCTTGCACTGCGCAGTGTGGACGAGGTCGACGTCTCGCTGCCGCAGTTCCGGTTGCTGGCGGTGCTGCAGCAGCATGGCCGGTCGACATCGACGGAATGCGCCAGGGCGCTCGGCGTGGTCGGATCCACGGTGACGCGGCTGGCCGACCGGCTGCATGCATCGGGTCACCTGGTGCGCGGTTCGGATCCGTCGAACCGCAGCGTCGTCACCCTGGAACTGACCGCCCAGGGCCGCAAACTGGTCCGGCAGGTCACCGCTCGTCGTCGCCGCGAACTCGCCCGGGTGCTGGACCACATCGACCCGGCCGAGCGTGCGGCATGCGCAGCGGTACTGCGCACCCTCCATGAGCGGTTCGCCGACAGTCAGGCCGGCGCCCGGCGCAACTCCGTCCCGCTGTGAGGGCGCAGCGCCGATACTGAACCGGATGACCGCCAACCTCGTGTCTAAAGCGGAGGTTGATATTGGACGACCCGGAAGCGACCGTGATGCGGGTGCTCTACGCGGAGCACGCCGCCGCGATCTGGCGTTATGCGGTGCGGCTGACGGGCGATACGGCCCGGGCGGAGGACGTCGTGCAGGAAACGCTACTGCGGGCGTGGCGGCACCCCGAGGTGACGGCCGACGCCTCGAGATCGGCGCGGGCGTGGCTGTTCACCGTGGCCCGCAATCTCATCATCGACGAAGCGCGCAGTGCCCGGTTCCGCAGCGAGTCGGGCACCGCCGACATGGAAACAACCGCGGACCGGCCCGGGCCCGACGAGGTGGAGGCTGCGTTGAACCGAATGATGCTCGGCGAAGCCATCGGTGAACTGTCCGAGGAGCATCGCGCGGTCATCAGTCGCGCGTATTACCAGGGCTGGACCACGGCGCAGATTGCGGCCGATCTGCACATCGCGGAAGGAACCGTGAAGTCGCGGCTCCACTACGGGGTGCGTGCGCTCAAGCTCCGGCTGGAGGAGATGGGGGTGACACCGTGACGGCATTCGAACCGGCCCTGGGCCGGACGGACGACGATCGGTACGCGACATGGGACGCCGCCTACGTTCTGGGATCGCTCTCCGAGGGGGAGCGCCGCGAGTACGAGGCGCATCTGGACGCATGTGAGCGCTGCGCGGCCGCCGTGGCCGAACTCAGTGCCATCCCCGCCTTGCTGAGCACGGTCGAACCCGCGGAGTTCGACGGCCTCGACCCGGCGCGGGCCGAACCGCCAGCCGAACTGCTGACCGGGTTGCTCGACACGGTGCGCACGCGGCGCAGGCGCTCGCGGTGGCTGGCCTCGGCCGCCGTCGGTCTGGCCGCCGCGGTGCTGGCGATCGGGATCGTGATCGCGGTTCGTCCGGAGGCATTCGGGCTGCAGGCCGGCACACCGCCCACGGCCTCGGGTCAGCAACTGGAGATGGCCAAGGTGTCCGAGACGCCGATCAACGCGACCATCTCGATGACGGGGTACGGCTGGGGCACCCGGATCGACATGGCGTGCACGTACGGCGATTGGGGCCGTCGCGATGCGCCGCCGCAGAACCTGGGGATGGTGGTCGTGGGCCATGACGGCAGCCGCAGCCAGGTGGCGACATGGCTGGGGCTCTCCGGGGCGACCGCGTTGCCGAGCGCCACCACGCCGATGCAGATGGACGAAATCGCTGCCGTGCAACTGGTTTCACCCGACTCGGGCAAGGTGCTTCTCGAGCGTTCGCTGTGAGTTCGCTGAACATATGAACTCCACCGGCCCGCGCACCGTGTCATTCGTGAAGTCCGAAAGCAGGTGAGCAATGGGCCATCGGGTCGTCGACCACATCGTCGAGTACCTCGCGGCGATCGGAGTGCGCCATATCTTCGGTGTCGACGGCGCCAACATCGAGGATCTCTACGATGCGGCGTTCTTCCGTTCCGGCATCCACGCCGTGCTCGCCAAACACGAATTCTCCGCCGCGACCATGGCCGACGGCTACAGCCGTAGTGGCTGCGGCATCGGCGTGATGGCCGCGACGTCGGGTGGCGGTGCGCTGAACACCGTTCCCGCGCTGGGCGAGGCCTTCGCGAGCCGAGTTCCCATGCTGGCCCTGATCGGGCAGTCGCCGACCGCGCTCGACGGCCGCGGCGCGTTTCAGGACACCAGTGGCCGCAACGGGGCACTCGACGCACACGCGCTGTTCTCGGCGGTGTCCGTGCACTGCCGTCGGGTGACTGCGCCCGCCGACATCGTCACCGCGCTGCCCGCCGCGATCGAGGCCGCGCGGACCCGGCGGGGACCGTCGGTCCTGCTGCTGGCCAAGGACATTCAGCAAGGCGAGGTGCCGGCCAACGGTGGCGTGGTGGTCGGTGAGCAGGCGGAGGTGCGCTCGGGCGACCCGCGGGTGATCGCGCGGGCGCTGCGCCGGGCCACGGGGCCGGTCACGATCATCGCGGGTGAACAGGTCGCGCGAGACGATGCGCGCGCAGAGCTCGAGGCGCTGCGGGCGGTTCTGCGCGCCCGGGTCGCCACCGTGCCCGATGCGAAGGATGTGGCGGGCACGCCGGGGATGGGTTCGTCGTCGGCGCTCGGCGTGACCGGTGTGATGGGGCGTCCGCACATCGCCTCCGCACTCGCCGGCAGCGCGGTGTGCCTGGTGATCGGCAGCAGGATGACGGTGACGGCCCGCGCCGGTCTCGACGACGCACTGGCCTCGGTGCCCGTGTACTCGATCGGTGCCGCGCCACCGTATTTCGCGTGCACCCATGTGCACACCGACGATCTTCGCGGCTCGCTGGCGGCGCTCACCGAAGCGCTGTCGGGTGCGGGCCGCCCTACGCACGTGCGGGTGCCCGACACGGTGACGCGGTCCGAGCTGCGGCCGCCGACGCACCGCGGGCCGGGGATCCGGTACCGCGACGCGATGATCGCGCTCGACGCGGTGCTGCCCGACGGCGTGGACATCGTCGTCGACGCGGGCAACATCGGGGCGGCGGCGATCCACCACCTGGCGGCGCGCCGTGACGGTCGCTTCGTCGTCGCGCTGGGCATGGGTGGGATGGGATACAGCTTCGGCGCCGCGATCGGAATGGCGTTCGGTAGGGGCAGGCGCACGCTGGTGATCGCCGGCGACGGCAGCTTCCTCATGCACGGCATGGAGATCCACACCGCACGCGAGTACCACCTACCCGTGACGTTCTGCCTGTTCGACAACCATGCGCACGCGATGTGCGTCACCCGCGAGCAGCGCTTCTATTCAGATCGCTACAGCTACAACCGGTTTGGGCCGAGTCGGCTGGGCGCGGGGATCGGTGCGATGTTCCCGGGACTGCCGAGCGCCGATGTCGATGACATCGCGTCGCTTCCAGACGCGCTCAGCACAGCGCTGCGGGCCGACGGCCCCGCGGTCGTCAGCGTCGAATGTTCCGCCGACGAGGTTCCGCCGTTCGCCGCGTTTCTCGACCAGGCCACCACCAAAGCGCCCGCCACAGAGGAGAACTCAAGCCATGTCGCTACCCGCCCTTGACGACATCACGGCCCACCGGGGCACCGCCGAGCCGCTGGACGGCCTGATACGCGTCGAAACGTCGCCGCGTGAGAGGGCGACGCCGATCATCATGGAGATGATGCGTTCGGTCTATCCACACGACTACGTCTACGGCGAGTACTGCACCGTCAACGACTACGTCGACTGTCCGCCTGACGAGCTGTTCGCGTACCTGTCCGATACCCGGTGTCTCGAGGAATGGACGTACAGCCTGCGCGGCTTCGCGCCCACCGAAGAACCGGGACTGTGGGCGGCCTACGACCGGTTGGGTTCGCAGACACAGATTTTCACCCGCACGGTGGCGAACGAAGCAGCCATGACGGTGGACTACCACTGCGCGTGGGATCAGGGCAGGCATCTGTGGATGATCTACCTGATGCGCGTCGTCGACGCACGAGTCGTCCTCGACACGCCGGGATCGGTCGTGCTGTGGACGAACTGTCATCACCCGTTCTACGACCGAAACCCCTACCCGGAAACGGCCCCGCCCGAGCGGCCGGTCTGGGTCGGTGACTTCTGGGACATGTTCGGGCCCGGCCATCTGCTCGAGTTGCGCAATCTCAAGGCCATTGCCGAGTACCGGCACCGCAACGGCCTTCCCGTGACACCCGATTGGATGAGGTGAACCGATGACCGTCAGCCTTCTCGACGTCTCGACGTATTTGCCCGGCGAACCGATCGGCGCCGAATACTATGCGCAGTTCGCCGAATCCGACGACCTGCGGGACAACCTGATGTTCCGCGCACCGCGATTCCGTCACCACGTAGCCCCCGACGAGACGGCCGTGGACATGGTCGAGCGGGCGGCCGCGGGCCTGATCGAGCGTCACGGCCAGGATGCGGTCGCGGGCGCGGACGTGTTGATCACCCACACACAGATGCCCGATGTGCCGTTCTACGGAGGCGGCGGCGCCATGGCGCACCGGCTCGGCATGAAACCGTCGTGGGTGCTCGATCTACACAACGGCGGCTGCGCGGCGTTCGTGCTCGGCCTTCAGGTGGCGCGACAACTGTTGTCGTCCGGCGCCGGCCGCACGGCGCTGATCGCCGTCGCGCAGAACGCCGCCGGGCAGGCTTTCGACCAGCCGGGGGTCCGGCGCAAGGCGCAGGCGGCGGTGCCCGGCGACGGTGCGGCCGTCGGCCTCGTCGCATTGTCCGAGCAGTCGCCGATACTCGATGTCGAATGCCGTACGTACGGAGAGTTCGCCGGCGATATGACGGTCACCTCCGATCCGCCGCGAAAATGGTGGCAGCCCGGCCCCGGCGAGGGCTACATCGGCTTCACCGAGAGCAAGATCACCAAGGTGCTGGCGCGGGGCAACCGGCAGGTTCCCGAGGTGTCGTACGCCGTGTGCGACCGCATCGGGATCAAGCCACCCGACCTCGACGTGCTCGTCACCAATCAGCCGAACCGGGTGTTCTTGCGCAACTGGCGTGATGCGCTCGAACTTCCCGCCGACCGTCACGTCGACACGTTCGACGAGTGCGGCAACCTGTTCGGCGCGGGCATTCCGATCAATCTGGATCGCGCGATCGGCACTGGCACGCTCACGTCGGGTGACGTCGTCCTGATGGCCGCGTTCGCTCATGCCGGTGACTTCGCAGGCGCGGCCGCTGTGCGTTGGGGCGGCCGCGGCTGATGGCGGCCCCGAGGCACAGCGGTGCGCAGGCCGTCGGCGCGCTACCCACCGCCCTGGACCCGACGGCGTTGTCGCTCAACGAGAATCCCTTTCCGCCGCTGCCCTCCGTGCGAGCAGCGTTGACGGCCTCGATCGAGGCGGCCAACCGGTATCCGGAGTACCTACCCGAGCGGCTGCGTTCGTTGATCGCCGATCGGATGGGTCTGTGCGACGAGCAGGTCATCATCGGGGCCGGTGCGACCGGTGTGATCATGCAGGTGCTGCATGCGGTGACGAGCCCAGGCGACACCATGCTCATGGCCTCGCCGACGTTCGACGGATATCCGATCTTCGCGCAGATGGCGCGGCTCCGATCCGTCACCGTTCCGCTGGACGCGCACGGTCACCACGATCTCGACGCGATGGCGTCGGCCGCCACCGATGCCGGCGTCGTGGTGGTGTGCCGCCCGCACAATCCGACGGGAACCATTGAACCCGCCGCCGACCTCGAGCGGTTCTTGCGGAAGGTGTCGCCGGATACCGTGGTGCTCCTCGACGAGGCTTACGCGGAGTTCTTGGCGCCGGAATGCCGGATCGACGCCGTCGATCTGGTGGCGCGCTACCCCAATGTCGTAGTGCTACGGACGTTCTCGAAGGCGTACGGGTTGGCCGGACTGCGCATCGGTTACGGCTTCTGCGCACCTCGGCTCGCCCGCCGGCTGTGGACCATGCAGTTGCCGTTCGGTGTGGCGATCACGGCGTTCGTCGCGGTGGCGGCGTCCTTCGACGCGGAAGCCGAGCTGTGCCAACGCATCCGGATGATCACCAGCGAGCGTCGGTACCTGCGCATGCGGTTACGGTCGATGGGCGTGTACAGCACCGAGAGCAACGCCAACTTCGTGTACGTGCCGGAGCGCGGCCGAGATTGGGGACCGGCATTCGCGTCGACGGGGGTGCGCGTCCGGCAGTACGCCGACGGCGGTGTGCGCATCACCGTGGGCGATCGCCGGTCGACGCGCGCCGTGGTCGCGGCGGTGGCCGAGGCGCTGCGCTGAAATCTGCGGACCGCGTCGAGCGATGCGGTATGAAGAGGCGTGGCCCCTGAACCGTCACGACCGCCGCAGGACGACCGTGACCCGATCGCGCTCGCCCGCGCCAATTGGCAGCGTTCGGGTTGGGGGGATGTCGCCGACGGCATGGTGGCGGTGACGTCGGTGATGCGGGCCCACCAGATCCTGCTGGCCCGCGTCGAAAGCGCACTTCGCCCCTACGACCTGAGCTTCTCGCGCTTCGAGCTGCTGAGGTTGCTGGCGTTCACCCGTAACGGCGCACTGCCGATCACCAAGGCGTCCGACCGGCTGCAGGTCCACGTCACCAGCGTCACGCACGCGATCCGACGGCTCGAGGCCGACGCTCTGGTCGAGCGGATTCCCCATCCGACCGACGGCCGGACGACGCTGGTGCAGATCACCGAACTCGGCCGCTCGACGGTCGAGGACGCCACGGTGACATTGAACAACGAGGTCTTCGCCGACATCGGTATGTCGGCCGCCGAGTCGCGAGCGCTGGCCGACTCGATCCAGACTCTGCGCCGCAACTCCGGGGACTTCTAGGTCCGGTCGGTGCACGGCGCGGCGTGCGTCGCGCCGCACGCCGAGAAGACGCAAAGTTGCCCGAAAACCGCCGAAAATAGGCAACTTTCGTCTGCTCGCGGGAGTCGTTACTCACGCTTTCTGGCGCGCCACCCAGTCGCGGAACGACTGCAGATCGGGATTGAGTGTCCGGACGAACTCCAGATCGCGCACCGCGATGAACCGCTCGGAATCCTCGGCGTAGTACTGGAACATGTTGGCTATCTCGACTGCGCCGGGAAAGCCCAGCGCGCGCAACTCGTCCCAGGACTGGGGACGGTAGAGCACCGGTTCGCCGTGCAACGTCGACAGTTCCGCGGCGAACTGCTCGCCGGTCAACTGGTCACCAGCGATGCTCACCGTCTCGCCGATGAATTCCGCCCCGCGCTTGAAGATGCCCAGCGCGGTCCGGCCGATGTCGTCCACGGCGATCGCGGCCATCGGCCGGTCCGCCATGGGCAGCGTGAGCACGAGTTCGCCGCTGTCGGCGCGCACCGGTTGCAGGTCCGCGGTGAATCCCTCGTAGAACCCGGCGGTGCGCAGAAACGTCGTCGGCACACCGAATTCGGTGAAGAAGCCGTCAGCCTCGGCCTTGGCGTCGAAGTGCGGCACCTTGTATCGGCCTTCGACCGTCGGCACCCGGTCGTCCTCACCGAAGTGGTCACGGGTGTCCTCGAGCGTCGACCAGACGACGTGTGCCACGCCGGCGGACTTCGCCGCGCGGGCGGCCGTTTCAGCCTGGTGTAGTTCGGATTCCGCGCGGCTGCGTGCGGCCTCCTCCTGCGCCGTCCGGTCCGCCCAGTAATTCGTTACGACGAACGCCGCCGAGGCGCCGTCGAACGCGCGCTCCAGGCTCGCGGTGTCGTAGAGGTCGGCCTCGACCACTTCCGCGCCGGCGTCGGCCAGCTGTTTGGCCTGCGGCGACTGCGGGTTGCGCGTTATCGCGCGCGCCCGGAACTGCCGGTCCGGGTCGGCGAGGATCGCTCGGGCCAGCCCGCCGCCCTGCTTGCCGGTGGCCCCCACCACGGTGATCAATTGCTGCGACATGGTCATCTCCTCTTAGGTTGATACGTCAACCCAATCCAGAGTAGCGCGCTAGGTTGATATGTCAACCCAATCGGGTAGGATCGGAAACATGGCTGGTAATGGGCGGCTGCCGCAGGAAGAACTGGACGCCTGGCGTGCGTTCGTGGCGATGCGCCACGGGCTGGAGCGTCACTTGGTGGCCCACCTACAGCGGGATTTCGGGTTGTCGGACTCCGATTTCGAGATCCTGGTCAACCTGTCCGAGGCGCCGAAGGGTCGGATGCGGGCGTATGAACTGGGCAGGGCCACGCATTGGGAGAAGACCCGGTTGTCGCATCACCTGCGCCGGATGGAGAAGCGCGGGATGATCCGCCGCGAAGACTCAGGGGCCCGCTATCCGGACATCGTGCTGACCGAGGCCGGGCGTGACGCGATCAAGGCGTCGGCACCCGCCAATGCCGCGCGGGTGCGGGAGTTGTTCATCGACGTGCTCGGCCCGAAACGGCTGGCGGCGATTCGCGAGATGTCCGAAGACGTGATCGCCGCGATCGAGGAGCATCGGGCCAAGGACTGCACCCTGGAGTGATCGGCCCTAGTCCGGCACCGACGGCAGCGGGATGGTCGCCGTCACCGCGGTGCCCGCGCCCGGGCGCGACCGGATGTTGAGCCGGCCGCCGACGATCTCGGCGCGCTCGGCCATCGACAGCAGGCCGTAGCCGCCCATGTCGTCGCCACCCAGCGGATGCTCGAAAGTGTCGAAACCGATTCCGTCGTCGACGATCTCGAGCCGCGCGACATCGCCGTTGTCACCGGAATCGACGGTGAACATCAGGCGCGCCGATGTCGCCTTGGCGTGTTTGACCACGTTCTGCAGGCACTCCTGGGCGATCCGGTACAGGGCGAGCTCGATGTGGTCGGGCAGGCGGCGCTCGGCGAGGTCGGCGTCGATACCGATCTGCGGTATCGACCGGGCGAGGCTGGCCAGGCCGCCGGCCAGTCCGAGGTCGTCGAGGACCGGCGGGCGCAGCCCGCTGATCGCCGCCCGCGCCTCCTGAAGCGTCAGGTCGACGAGTTCGCGCGCCTTGCCGAGTTGTTCGGCGACGATCGCGGGGTCGTCGGACCGGGTCGCGGCGTCCAGCCGGTAGGACAGCGTCACCAGCCGCTGTGAGATGCCGTCGTGGATATCGCCTGCGAGACGGCGCCTTTCGAGCTCCTGAGCCTGGATCACCTGCTCGACGAAGTTCTCGTGCGCGCGCTCGCGGGCCACCAGCTGCCGGTGCAGCCGGGCCTGGTGCATCGCGCCCGCGATGAGCCTGCCGATCACCACCAGCAGTTCGACGTCACGGTCGGTGAACTCGCGGCGCTCGACGGTGTGCACGTTGAGCACGCCGACCAGGCCGCCCGGATCGGTCTCCATCGGCACCGACACCATCGACGTGAAGTCCGAACCCCGTAGCGACTGGAACGGCATGTAGCGCGGGTCGGACTCCTTGTCCTGCGTGATCACTACGGGTTCGCGGTGGCTCGCCACCCAGCCGGAGATGCCTTGTCCCAGCGGCAGTCTGATCTTGCCGATCTCGGCGTCGAAGGGCGGGGTGGCGCCCGCCAGCGTGAGTGAGCGGTCGCTGTCGTCGAGCACGTGGACGAAGCACACGTCGCTGGCCGTCGCCGCGGTGATCATCCGCGCGGCCGCGGCGGCCAGCGGTTCGACGCCCGGCCCTTTAGATGCCGCCTGGATCAGCTCGCGCAGCAGCGCCAGCTCGCGGTCGGCGGCCAGCGCGTACTGGCTGAGATCGTGCACCGCGTCCGATGAGCCCGGCGCCGTGGTCACTTGAAGATTCCTTCGCGAAGAGCGGTCGCGACGGCGCCCGTGCGGTCGTTGACGCCCAGCTTGCGGTAGATCGAGCTGAGGTGCGTCTTCACCGTCTCGTCGCCGATCACGAGTTTGGCCGCGATCGCCCGGTTCGACAGCCCGTTGACGACGAGCGAGAGGATCTCGCTCTCGCGCTGGGTCAGGCCCTGGCGCGCGCCCGGCCAGAACTCGTCGCGTTGCAGCCGAGCCGCGGTGTCGACGGCCCTGGCCGCCATGCCCGGATCGATGGCGGTTTCGCCGCGGTGCACGAACTCCAGCTGACGGACCAACTCGTCGCTGCTGATGCTCTTGAGCAGATAACCGGACGCCCCCACCCGGAGGGCCTGGAACAGGTACTGCTCGTCGTCGTAGACCGACAGCATGACGATCTTGCGTCCGGCGTTGCGCTGGCGCAGTTCGGCGCACAGGTCCAGCCCGCTCGCCCCCTGCATCCGCACGTCGCACAGGACGATGTCCGGGTCGAGATCGTCGATCACCGCGACCGCGCGTTCGGCACCTACGGCCTGGCCGACGACCTGCACCCGGTCGGAGAACGCCGCCAGCATGGCCTTGAGGCCCTCGATGACCATCTCGTGGTCGTCGACCAGCACAAGACGCACCGGTGGGCTGCTCGGCATCCCCCCACCTTAGAGGCGTCATTTCCCAGGTGAAGCAGGTTGTCGGGGCGTGGCGGGAGGAATCCGCACCGATGATCCCCCGATTGGGGGAGGCCCAGGCGTGTGATGGCGGCCACTCTTTACCTATGCCGACAACGCAGGAGACGACGTGGCGGGCGGGCCGGTTCTGGTGGGACTGCGCGCCTCCCGGTTCGCGCAGGGCGGCGTGCGGTCTGGTGTTCGACCTCGATGCATTGACCGACATCGAGATCGACGGCCACCGGGTCGCCTACAACGCCGCCTTCGAGGCGCACGGACTGGATTTCCAGTGGTCGGTGCCGCGCTACCGGCAACTGCTCGCGCTCACCGATGAGCGGCAACGGGTCGCGGCCGAACTGCGCAAGCGCGGCGTGGCCACCGAGGCCGATGTGCTGACCAAGCTGCTGGCTGACGAGATCTACAACACCAAGTCCATGCTGTTCGACGAGCTGATCCTCGAGCGGGACCTGGCCCCGCGCGCCGGCCTCGTCGACTTCGTGATGGACGCCGTCGGCGGCGGTGCGCAGGTGGCCGTCGTGGTGAACGGCCAGCGCGGCTGGGCCGAACCGCTGGTGCGCCAGCTGGTCGGTGAGGGCCTCGTCGAGGTCGTGGTCGCCGCCGAGGATGTCGTCAAACCGATGCCCGATGCGGAGGCCCACCGACACGCGCTGTGGGAGCTCGGCCTGTCGGCCGACGAGGCGTTCGCGATCACCGGCTCGGCGTCCGGACTGCGGGCGGCGAACACCGCCGGAATGCCGACCCTGGTGATCACGGGGGAGGGCACGCCCGAGATCCCGGCTGCGGTCGCGGTGCGGCCGGACTTCGCCGGCGCCGACCCTCTGCGGTTCGCCGATTGCCAGCGACTGCACGCCAACTGGTCGCGCGGCCGCAAGCAGACGGCCGCCTAGCCGAAGCATTCACCGGAACGACCGCTCCGTTCGGCGCGGGCGGCCTACCATCACGCGATGGGGCAGAAGACCAGAATCTCGCCCGACCTGATCGGCGGTGACGTCGACGAGGGCTACGGGAAGGTCGCCGACGCATTCCGCCGCAACCTGAGCAGCGGACGCGAAATCGGCGCGGCGGTGGCGGCGTACCGCGACGGTCGCAAGGTGGTGGACCTATGGGGCGGCTACCGCGATGCATCCACGCGGTCGCCGTGGCGGGGCGACACGCTCGTCAACGTCTTTTCGACGACGAAAGGTGTTGCCTCCCTTGCCGTGGCGGTCGCTGCCTCGCGCGGTCTCCTCGACTACGACACCAGAGTCGCCGAGTACTGGCCCGACTTCGCCCAGGCCGGCAAGGCCGACATCACCGTGCGCCAGTTGCTGAGCCACCAGGCCGGTCTGGTCGCCATCGACCCCCCGCTCACGATCTCGGAGATCGCCGACCCCGACGTCATGTCGGCGCGGATCGCGAAACAGGCTCCCGCATGGCCACCTGGGACCCGCCACGGCTATCACGCCGTGACCCTCGGCTGGTACGAGTCGGCGTTGATCCGCCAGGTCGACCCGCAGCGGCGGACAGTGGGTCAATTCCTCGCCGACGAGATCGCCGCGCCCCTCGACCTCGATTTGTTCATCGGGGTTCCTGCATCCGTCGACCGTGAGCGCATCGCCCGCCTCGAGGCGCTGTCCCGGTTGGATCTGTTGTTCCACATGAACACGATGCCGCCGATGTTCGCGTTGGCGATGATGAACAAGGCCAGCCTCGTGGCGCGGGCCTTCGTGTTGGCCCAGGGGGTGGTTGACGCCGCGGCGCTCAACCGCGACGAATTCCGCGTCGTCGAGATGCCCGCCGTCAACGGCACGACCACGGCACGGGCCGTCGCCAAGCTGTACGGCGCCGCGGCCACCGGCGCTGCTGAGCTGGGCCTCTCCCGCGCGGTGCGTGATGCCCTGGAGGCGCCTGCCGCGGCGCCGACGCGGGGCGTGCGCGACAGGATCATGCACACCGACGTGTCGTACTCGCTGGGCTTCGGCAAGCC
>NZ_LZJE01000392.1:0-1111 GCF_001666865.1 Mycobacterium sp. E136 | reverse complement strand
GCGACGAAGCTCAGCGCGAACAGCAGGCCGGTGATGCGCGAACCCCACGCCCAGGACGCCTCGCCGCGGCGCGCGAACAACCCTCCGAGGACGAAGCTCGCCGCCACCAGGCATGCGAATCCCACACCGGCCACGGCGAAGTGGACCAGCCCGTGCCACGACACGTCGCCCACACCGAGCGGTGTGCCGGGCGGGAATCCGTCGGACGGGTCGGCACGGAAGACCCCCGCTCCAATGAGCGCGAGCCCGTAGACGGCCAGTAGCGCCGAGGCCCACCTCGACCGGCGACCGGAGCCCAGAGCGCGCCGGATCCCGACCGAGGCGGCGACGGTCATTGCCCCGGTGACGAGGAAGTTCGCAACCTGGACCCACCCCCAAGCGCCGTTGGCCAGCTGGCTCACCGCGTGACGGGTCGGGTGGTAGCCATCGCGGCCGACCATCTGCGCGGCGGCGACCAGCACGTAGATGGGGCCTGCGATCACCCCATAACCGAGCAGCGATTTGGTGATCCGTACGGGCAATGGCGGGCAATCCGCAGTGGTCATGGCGGACCTCCTGGAAGAATCAAACTGGACGGTACAGTACTGAGAACTAGACTGTCCAGTACTGAGATCGAGGTGACGATGACGGACGCGGTCCTCGGGCGGTCGGCCCTGAAGCGGTCGAGCATCCTGTCCGCGGGCATGACGCTCTTCCTCGGAAACGGCTATCAGGGCACGAGCATGGACCAGGTCGCTGCGACCGCTGAGGTGTCGAAGCAGACGGTCTACAAGCACTTCCGCGACAAGCAGGAACTCCTGCAGGCGATCGTCGACGAAGCGTTGGACAGCACCGTCACGCCCTTCCTCGGTCGAATCGCGGCGCTCGCCGGGACGGCGGATCTCGGCGCGGACCTGACGGCGCTGGCGGCCGACTACCTGCGAGCGGTCCTGCAGGAACGCGTCGTGCAGTTACGCCGCCTCGTGATCGGCGAGGCCAATCGGATGCCGGAACTGGCCAGGCAGTATTACGAGCGGGCGCCCGCGCGCGTCATCGCAGAGTTCGCCGACTGCCTGTCACGGCTGAACGATCGCGGGCTGCTGGTTGTTCCCCAACCCGCGGCCGCCGCAGA
>NZ_LZJE01000391.1:0-1710 GCF_001666865.1 Mycobacterium sp. E136 | reverse complement strand
AGGGCGCGTTCGACTACCGCGGCAACACGACCCCGGTCGCCGAGTGGAACATCAGCGTGGACCCCGAAGCCGCGGCCGAGGTGTTCGCCAACTGGACCGTCGCGTGGGGTGACGAGAAGCCCGCACACCTGCCGATCGTGTTGGGCCTGAACCTGACCGAACACATCGCGATGACACCCGCGCTGTTGAATCGGCTCGCGGAGAAGGCCGGCGCGACATCGGTGGCGATGAGCGTCTCCGACGACCGCGGCACCCGATCGGCGTCGGACAACCCGCTCATCGCGGCACTCGAGGACGCCATGCGGTTCTACTTCGAGTTCCACTTCGACCAGGGCGAGGGCTATCTCGCGCACCTGCACGACCCGCTGGCCGCGGCGGTGGCACTCGGTCCCGACCTCGTCAGTTACCGGGCGACCACCGTCGACGTCGAACTCACGGGCACACTGACGCGCGGCATGACCATCGCGGACTGGAGCAACCGCTGGGGACGGGAACCCAACGCACTCATCGGGGTTGACGTCGATCCCGCCGCGTTCTTCGACCGGTTCATCGCGCGCGTCGGCGCGTTCGCCGCGACGGTCAGGTGAAGAACACGCCGACAACGACGGCCAGGAACAACAGCAGGAATATCGCGACCGCGATGACGCTGACCACGGCCGTCGCCGTCCACCGGCGCCGAGGCCGGGATTCGACGGCACCCACACCGGAGGTCTGATCTGAGTCGGGCGGTGTGGCCCCTGGCGGCACTCCGCCACCAGGCTCGAGGTCGGGGGTTTCGGCCGGTTCTGGATCGGGCGGTATGGCGGTCATTGGTGTGCGGGTACCCCGTCACGCGGTCGTCATTCATAAATACCTTCGACGTACCACCGGCGCTGGCGGTAACACAGCAGCAGGGCCTGCCCCGGCCGGGCGTCACGCGAGGACCCGTCGAGCAGCACCTGTGCGCGGGCGGTGCGGCCCGCCTTGCTGCCTTCCGGATCCCACCACCGCTCGTCGACCGGCCAGGGTCCCGCCCACCAGGCCAATCTGCCTGCCTTGACCACATTGCCCGGTGTGTCCAACCGCGCCGGGTCGGTGGAGAACAGGCCGCGTGCGGTCACTCGCACCGGTCGGCCGTCGGCGTCGAACAACTCGACCGGATCGTCGAGCAGCACGGTCGGCGACGGTTCGGGCAGTTGCCCGGGCCACGGCTGACGGGGATCGGCGCGCGGCACCGGCTCATCGCCCAGTGGAGTGAGTGTGATGCGTTCGGCGGGCCCCCGGCCGCCGCTGAGCACCGGCACCTGCACCGCCTCCGGTCCGAGCAGACCCTGCACGCGCACCAGCGCGCGACGGGCACGCAGCCGATCCTCTTCGCCAACCCCGCCCCACAGCGGCAGCTGCAGCGCCTCGGCCGACACCACCTCCACCGGGCGCAACCGGATTACCGTGATGGGCGCGGTGGGCCTGTCGTTCGGATTGCGCCTGTTCAGCCAGCCGTCGAGCTGCCAACGCACCCGGTCGGCGGTGGCGTCCTCGGTCAGCGGTTCGGCGCAGCGCCAAACCCGTTCCAGCTCTTCACCATTGGCGGTGCGGGCGTGGATGGCCAGCCGCGTGCAGCCCACACCGGACGCGGCTAGGGTGCGGTGCAGGTCGGCGGCCAGGGACCGGCCCGCGAAGGCCGCGGCGTCCACCCGGTCGATCGGCGGATCACAGTCCATGACGGCGTCG
>NZ_LZJE01000390.1:0-8643 GCF_001666865.1 Mycobacterium sp. E136 | reverse complement strand
CCGCGCCGCGCATACTCCAACTCGACGGTCTCGCCCTCGGTGCGTCCGTTGAACACGCTGTTGCCCGTGATGGTCCCGGCGGCGGTGACGACCACGAGCGGATGCCCGTCGTCGGCCGCGGGCAGTTCGTACCACGCCGACGCCAGCGTGCTCTCCTGCTGCGGCCCTTCGACGTAGCTACCGGCCAGCGGCACCTTCTTCGGGTCGAGCCCGTACGGCAGCGGCACGGTCGAGCCGTTGATCCCGGGGGTCTTCAGCTTGGTCGGCTGATCCCAGTCGTAGTCGGTGCCCGGCATCGGCAGGTTGACCCGGATCGCCTCGGCGACAATCTTTTCCGGCACGCCGTCAGACGTGAATCCGACGGGTCCGACACCGCCCAGCGGCCCGAGCGGTCCGTAGTCGCCGGGCAGCGGCGTCAGGAAGCCGTCGTTGGCGTTCGGTTCGACGAGCACGTCGTCGGCCAAACCGCAGCCGCCGGTGAATGCGCGCAGGTTGGCCCATGCATTCGAGTACGTGGGGTACTGGCGCACCACGCCGACGACCATCGACCCGACGAAAACCACCACCATGAAGCCCGCGACAACAGGAATCGGCGCCGCGGTCAACGCCCTCGCGATGCGACCTTCGCCGCGGGTCCTCGACGAGAAGTGCAGCCAGGCCGCCCATATCGCCGCGATCGCGAAGAGCACGAAGAAGATCGTGCTGACCGTGACGCCGCCGAGCTTCGGTTCGTCGTTGTTGAACGGGACGCCGTAGCTCGATACGTACCACCAGCCGTTGGTGGTCGCGAAGCACAGCGCGATCACGAACAGCACGGCCGCCAGGAACGCCATCCGGTTACGCGACCACGCCAGCACCTTCGGCGAGGCCAACACCGTCGCCAGCGCTGCCATTGCGGCGCCCACGGCGGCGAACAGCCCGAAGTGATGCACCCACTTGGTCGGGGTGAACATCAGGAAGAACACGGTGCCGAGGATGATCCCCATCAGCCGCCACGCGGGACCCCGCGCCACACCGGGCACCCGTCCGCGCCGCAGCATGATGAACATCGAAGCGAAGAGCGACAGTGCGGTGATCAGGAAGCCGAACCGGCGCGACAGCGATCCGTCCACCGTCGGCAGGATCAGGTAGTAGTACCGCAGGTTTTCGGTGTACCACTCCTGGTTGGGGCCGATGGCGGTGCGAATCCTGGTGGCTTCCAACACCGTTGCGATGGTCTGGTCGAAGAAGACCACGGTCAGGATCACGGTGCCCGCGGCCAACAGCGGCAGCAGCAGCGGCCACAGGCCCACCGCCTGACGCCGGCGCACGAGGATGCGCAGCAGCGGGCGGCCGCCGGCCACCAGCGCGGCCACCGCGATCAGGCCCGTCGGCTGGATGCCGAGCGTGAACGCCGCCGTGATGATCGCGAACGCCGCGGGGGTCAGCCGTCCGGAGGTGATGGCCCGCTCGATGAGCACGTAGGTGATCAGTGCGCCGGTGGCGATCTGGCCTTCCGGGCGCAGGCCGTTGTTAAACGGCATCCACGCGGCCAACAGCACCAGGCCGGCCGCCCACAGCGCGGGCTTGCTCGCGGCGACGGCGGGACCCAACCGCGGCAGCACCTCGCGAGACAGCAACAGCCAGCACAGGATTCCGCACACCAGGTCGGGCAGCCGCATCCAGATGCTGGCGTCGCTGACGCTGGTCATCATGGCGAGCAGGTTGTAGTACCAGCCGAACGGATCCTCGGGGCTGCCGAACCACCGGAAGTAGTTCGACATGTAGCCGGCGTGGCCGGCCACCCGCGCCATGCCGAGGATGTAGCCGTCGTCCGACGAGTTGGCCCCGATCACATGCCAGAGGGCGAAGCCGCCGATGACGACGACGTCGGTGGCGGTGAACGTGCGCCACCGCTGCGGGATCAACCTGCGCATGCGCCTGCCGTCCGTGCGGTCCAGGCGCCACAGCGCGAGTAGCGCGATCGCCGTCGACACGATCGCCAGCACCATCGCCGTCAGCTTCAACGGCGTTGGCTGGGTGGTGAATCGGGTGTCGATCTCCGCGGACAGGCTCAACCCCGGTGGCGCGGGCCCGGTCAGGTCGGTGAACACCCCGACGATCGCCGGACGCAGATTCGGGTCCGGGAAGCCGGTGTACTGCGGCGAGCCGTCCGCCTTTGTGAGCCCGACGAACGTCGCGAAGGTGCCCTCCTCGGAGGACGTGATCTCGATGCGCGAACAGCCTGGGGCACCGTCGGTTCCGACCACGCGTGCCCGGGGCACGCTGGCCACCACGACGTTTCGGTCGGTGATGTCGACGCGTTGCGTGTTGACGGTGACGAACAGGCTCTGCAGCGCGGCCTGTTTACCGTCCTTGGGCGCGGTGCCCAGAACCATTCCGCCGCGCGGCGGCATCGAACGGATCACGTCGCACGGCACCGTCACCGTCATCCGCACCGGAGTCTGCGTGATCAACGGTGCGGTGATGCTGTTCACCTGCCCCTGCTGGGGCCAGTTCAGCGTCGCGGTCGTCTGTTCCACGGGCAGCAGCGGAGTAGCCACCGACAACACGAAGCCGATCAACCCTGCGATCGCCGCCACCCAGCGGGCGATGCGCACGTCGGAACTCGATGTCTGTCTCATGGCAGCGCCCTGATGGGTCCGTTTCGGCTCCAACCGAACACGCGCTCCGTTCCTTGTTCGACAACCGCGTCGGGCGCCTCGGCTTCGGGCACGACCCGCAGATAGCGCTCGATCGAACCCCAGTCGCGGTACCAGTCGTCACGCAGGTACGTGGGGATCGTCGCGGTGCGCAACAACGCCTGGATGAACAGGAACGGGCCGCCGTCCTGGGCAGACTGCCACTGGTTCGACGACACGACTACCTGCTTGAGGTTCGGAAGGATCCGGTATTCCGGAAGTTCGGCGACGCCCAGATGTTCGGAGAACGGGCGCTGGCAGGGGAAGTTCGCGGCCGTCGCGATGTCCATCAGCACCGGCGTCTGCGAGCCGAGGAATTCTTGCGCCGTCTCCAGCACCGGCGCGCGCGGCGGGGTGAACGCGAACCACTGGTCGGTGGACAGGTTCGGGTCATCGGCGACGATGCGCGCGACGTTCGCCTCCGGTGGCGCGGTCGTGAGCGGGAAACGCAGGTTGCGCCAGGCCTTTTGGGGTCCGGGGCCGACGTCGATCGGTTGCACCTCGGTCAGCGGCACGTAACTGCCGTCGGGACGGTGCTCGCCCCACTGCAGCTTGAGCGACTGTCCGTAGTTGAACGAGCCGTCCTCCTCGTAGAACCAGATCGCGCCCGCGGCAGCGACGGTGACCAGCGGCCGGTCCGGAGTGCGTGGCGGCAGCTGGTACCACGCCGACGTCACCTTGGCCGCCACGGTGTTCTCGTCGTAGCTGCCCATCACCGGCGTGCGCTCGGGGTCGAGCCCGAACGGCAGGAACACGTTCGAACCGTTCACGCCGACAGGTCCGTAACCACCGCCGGTGCCTGCGGCGAAACCGATCCCGATGTTCGGTTCGTTCGGGGATCCGTCGGAGTTGACCGTGCCGGGGTTGGCCGTGATCGGCTCGGGCGGCTCGAGGGTGTCGCTCACACCGTTGGGGGTGAAACCGACCGGATCCTCGCCGCCGAGCGGGCCGTACTCCCCGAACCGCTGGCCCGGAACCGGTTGCAACATACCGGCATTCGTGTCGGGCTCGACGAGCACGTCGTCGGCCATCGCGCAGCTGCTGTCCGAGAGCCCCGACTGCAGTGCCGAAACGTTCGCCTTCGCGGTGGTGTACACGGGATAGCGCTGCACCGCGCCCTTGGCCATGGAGCCGACCTCGAGCACCACCATGATCGTCGCCACCACGAGCAGCGGCGTCGACGCGAGCACGCGGTTCCGCTTGGTGTTGGCGACCTGCGTGTGCCCCGCGTAGTCCATGCGGAAGTGCAACCACCCGGTGAGCAGGCCGGTGACGATCGCGAGCGCGAGGAAAATCCCGGTCACGGGGATGCCCGCGATGACCGGCTGCTTGTCGAACCACGGCACACCGTAGTTGCCGACGTAGAACCAGCCGTTGATTCCCGATGTGGCCCAGGCCAATACGAACAGCAACGCGGTGACGTAGAGCGCGAGGTTCCGACGGCTGTGCAGCCCGACGCGGGAGAAGGCGAACGCCGTCACCGCCCCGAGCGCACCGGCCAGCCCGGCGAACGCACCGAACTGCACCGCCCACTTGGTAGGCGTGAATGTCAGTAGCAGAAGGCCGATCGCGGTCGATCCGATCAGCCGCCAGACCGGGCCGCGCGCCATGCCGACCACGCCGCCGCGCCGCAGCAGCACCGCGAGCATGCCGAACAGGCACAGCAGCAGCACCAGCACCGCGAAGCGCCGGGTCAGGGACGAGTCGACGCTGTCCTCGACGGTGAGGAAGTAGTAGCGCAGGAACTCCTGGTACCACGCGATCGTCGGGCCGACGACGTACTTGATACGGGCCGACTCGGCGACGGTGGCCAGCGTCTGATCACGGAAGACCACCACGAAGATCAGCGCGAGCGCGCTCAGTAGCGCGGCCAGCGGCGCCAGGACGCCGTCGACCGGACGGCGGACGCGTACGGTGCGCACGATCGCACGGGCCCCCACCAGCAGCGGCGCGATGGCGATCAAGCCCTGGGGCGCCAGCGTGACGGAGAAGACCGCGACGACGATCGCGAGCGCGGCCGGCCACGTCCGCCGGGTGGCGACGGCGTTCTCCACCAGCACCCACACGGCGACCGTGCCGAAGGCGATGAGCGGTTCGGGTCGCAGGCCGTTGTTGAACGGCAGCCACGCCGCCAGGAACACCGCTCCGGCCGTCCACACCGTCACCCGGTTGGCGGCCGGGCCGCGGCCCAGTCGCGGGACGATGCAGCGGCTCACGATCAGCCAGGCGCCGATGGCGGCCAGCGTCGCGGGCAGGCGCATCCACACGCTTGCGGTGCTGACCGAGGCGAACGCCGACAGCAGCGATTGGTACCAGTCGAACGGGGCCTCAGAGGCGCCGAAGAAGCGGTAGTAGTTGGCGTTGTAGCCGGCGTCGGCCGAGACCCGCGCAATCGTGAGGTTGTATCCGTCGTCCGACGACAGGGCGCCGATGACGTGCCACAGCAGCAGCGTGCCGACGACTGAAAGGTCGGCCATCCAGTGCCAGAAGCCCGCGCGCCAGAAACGGCGCCAGGCGCGCGGCACGCGACGCCCGGAGCGGCTCCGGAGCCCAATGTCGCCGCCGGAGCGGCTCCGGAGCCCAATGTCGCCGCCGGAGCGGCTCCGGCGGTCCAGCACCGCCAGCGCGGCGATCGACGCGATCACGCAGGCGACCCCGAGCACCATCACGGCGAGCTTGAGCGCGGTGGGCGAGGTGATGAAGCGGGTGTCGACGTCGATGCGTGCCGACAGTCCCTCCTGCGCGGCCACCTCCATATCCGTGAAGACCCCGGCGACCTGTGGTTTCTCCTCGGCGGGCAGGGTGCCCGCGGAACCGGGAAGCCCGATGAAGTCGGCGCCGACCTCACCCGGGTTGGCCCAGATGTGCAGCGTGCTGCAGGCGCCGCCCTCGACGGCCGGGCGCGGTGCGACCGCGGCGACGGAGTCGCGGAACGCCACCACGACGACGTCGCCCGTGGCACGCACGAACAACCCGTTGCGGCTGGCGTCGATTCCGCCCGGGGGGACGGTGGAGAGCACCAGGCCACCGTCGGCGGGCAGCGTGGCGACGGCCCGGCAGGGAATGGAGATGTCGAGGGACTGCGGCGCACCGGAGACCAGCGGGGCGGTGATATCGCTGACGAACCCGTCGGGCCCCGTGCCCTGTGGCCACAGGATGGTCGCGGTGGTCTGTTTGACCGGCAGCAGCGGGACCAGACCGCACAGCAGTACACCGGCGATGCCTGCGACGACGGCGATCAATCGCGCGATTCGATGAGCAGGCACGAGCGTCGATGGTAGGCGACGAAATCTCGTGAGTCGGTGACGCCAGGCCGATATGCCTAGAACTGCTAGGGTATGACCTAGATCTGCTAGGTATCGGAGGTGGCGGCGTGCACATCGACAAGGACCTCGTTGCCGCGTCTGCCACCCCGTTGGTGCTCGGCATCCTGGCCGACGGCGAGTCGTACGGCTACGCACTCATCAAGCGGGTCAACGAGTTGTCGGGCGGGCGGATGCAATGGACGGACGGCATGCTCTATCCGCTGCTGCACCGGCTGGAACGCCAGGGCTACGTCTCGGCGGACTGGCGGGTCTCCGACGGCGGGCGCCGCCGCAAGCACTACGCCATCACCGCCGCGGGGCGGGAGGTGCTCGCCGAACGGCGCCGCCAGTGGACCGTTGTCGCCGAGGCGCTCGACCGCGTATGGAAGCCGTTGTCCGCCGACGTCGCGCCGGGGTGGGCGTGATGGTGGCGGACACCGAGCTCGAATCGCAGATCGCCCAGTGGCGTGGTTACGTTCAACGCCACCGCGCGATCGCCGCGGCGGACGTCGAGGAGATGGAGGATCACCTCCGGGAGCAGATCGCCGACCTGTCGCGCTGCGGGCTCTCCGATGACGAGGCGTTCCTGGTCGCGGTGAAGCGGATGGGCAACGTCGACGCGATCAGCCGCGAGTTCGCCCGCGAGCACTCCGACCGGCTGTGGAAGCAGCTGGTGCTCGTATCTGAGGAATCGGGGGCGACGGCCCGGACGAACCGGGAGCTGTTCGTCGTCCTCGCCCTCGGCGTCGGCGCGGGCGTCGCGGTCAGGCTGGGTTCGGCGCTGCTCGACGACGAACTGACGCTGTGGCGCAACATCGCGTTTCTCGTGTTCCCGTTCCTGGCAGGGTATTTCGCGTGGAAGCGACGGTTGGCGTGGCGGCAATGGGCCGTGCTCGCGGTGCCGGCCGTCGCGCTCGCGGTCGCGATCAACACCTACCCGTTCGGTGACGACGTCTTCGACGATCCCGACACCGAGGCGCTGGCCGGAATCCATGCGCCGATCGTGTTGTGGCTGCTGGTCGGATTCGCCTACGTCGGCGGTAGATGGCGATCCGATTCGCGCCGAATGGATTTCATCCGGTTCACCGGTGAGTTCGTCGTGTACCTGACGTTGCTGCTGATCGGCCTCGCGGTGCTCTTGCTGTTGACCGGCGGCGCGTTCGACGCCGTCGGACTGGACGCCGAGGAGTTCGTCGGCGATTGGGCGTTGCCGGTCATGGTGCCGGTGGCGGTACTCGTTGCGGCGTGGTTGGTCGAGGCCAAGCAGAGTGTCATTGAGAATATCGCGCCGGTGCTGACGCGGGTGTTCACGCCGCTGACGATCGTCATGCTGCTGGCGCTGCTGGTGGCATTCGCGACCGCAGGCAGCGTGATAGGCGTCGACCGCTACCTGCTGATCCTGATGGACCTCATCCTGGTGTTGGTGCTGGGGCTGCTGCTGTATGCGATCTCGGCCCGCGACCCGCTGGCCCGGCCGACCGTATTCGACTGGCTGCAACTGGTTCTCGTGCTCAGCGCGCTGGCGGTCGACGTGCTGATGCTCGCCGCGATGCTGATGCGCATCGCCGAGTTCGGCTACAGCCCGAACAAGGTCGCCGCGCTCGGTATGAACCTCGTGCTGCTGGTCAACCTGGCCTGGTCGGCGTGGCTGGTTGTCGGCTTCCTGCGGCGACGGCGGCCGTTCGGCGACGTCGAGCGGTGGCAGACGCGCTACCTTCCGGTCTACGGGGTGTGGGCCGCGATCGTGGTGTTGGCGCTGCCGCCGTTGTTCGGATTCGTCTGACGGGTTGATTCCACGCAACACCCACCACATGCGTGCGATCAACCCGCTAAGCCCGCGATGACGCTTCTACGACAACCGCAACGGCGCCGGGCTCCACAGCCCGCTGCGCGTCGCCGTGCCGAGGTCCAGCCGAGCCTCCGCGGCGTTCGGGTACCACGGCGTGAGTTGTTGCAGCGAGCCCCAGTCGCGGAACCAGTCGTCGTCGAGGTAGGTCGGCACCGTCGTCGCGCGCAAGAGTAGCTCGGTGATGCCGAGCGGACCGCCGCCGAGATAGTCCATCACCGGCGAGTTCGCCTCGGCGCCAAAGCGGTCGGGCAGAATCCGCCACTGCGGCACCTCGACGACACCGTTCTGATGGCCGAACGGCCGCTGGCACGGGAACGCCAGGCCGACCAGCCAGTCGAGCAACACGGGGTCCGACGACCCGACGACGTCCTGCAGCGTGCGCAACTGTGGTATCCGCGGCGGCGTCACCGCGATCCAGTGCTGCGGATCGAGGTCGTCGTCGGAGGCCACCAGCCGGATCTGGGTGGCCTCCCCCGGTATCGCGTCCAGCGGAGCGCGCAGGTTGCGCCACGCCGGAGACGCGCCGACGTCGGCGAATCCGATGGCGCCGCCCGGCTCGTCGGCCGCGGCCTGCTCGTCGGTGGCCCACTGCACGGCGACCTCACCGGCGTCGAAACGCCCTGCCGCGGAAACGACCAGCAGCGGACCGACGTCGTCGCGCGACGGCAGGCGGTACCAGGCCGAGCGCAGCTGCGCGGGCTGCTGCGTGCCGGGACGCCAGCTGCCCATGACCGGTGTGCTCGCCGGATCGAGCTTGTACGGCAGCCGCGCCCGCGAGCCGTTGACACCCGCGGCGGCCGTCGTGCCG
>NZ_LZJE01000389.1:0-595 GCF_001666865.1 Mycobacterium sp. E136 | reverse complement strand
TTCGGTTCGTAGGACGCGTCCGCGGGAATCGACGCCACCGATTTGGCCAGCATCGGCTTCACCGGCGGCATCACGGGCAGGCGCATTCGGCCATTGTCGCAGTGCCGTCCGCGCTGAACCGGCGATGACATTTCCCGGTGTCGACGGTCAGAAGTGGCGTGGACGCAATAATGGGCGGGGTGGACCTTCCCGTAACGCCGCCGCTCGAACCGATGCTGGCCAAGGCTCAGGCCACGGTCCCGCCCGAGGCGGGTGTGTGGTCGTACGAGCCGAAGTGGGACGGCTTCCGGTCGATCTGCTTCCGCGACGGCGATGAGGTCGAGTTCGGCAGCCGCAACGAACGCCCGCTGACCCGCTACTTCCCCGAACTGGTCGAGGCCGCGAGGACGGAGCTACCCGGACGCTGCGTCATCGACGGCGAGATCGTCGTCGCCGCCGGCCATGGCCTCGACTTCGAGGCCCTGCAACAACGCATCCACCCCGCCGACTCGCGGGTCCGGATGCTGGCCGAGAAGACACCCGCGGCCTTCATCGCGTTCGATCTGCTCGCGCGAGACGACATCGATTACACCCAAAGGCCTTTCGAGGAACGCCG
>NZ_LZJE01000388.1:0-34004 GCF_001666865.1 Mycobacterium sp. E136 | reverse complement strand
TGTTCGGCCGGCGTAGCCCCGATGGGCTCGCGGGGCTCACCCCACGCGAACGGGAGGTGCTGGCGCTGATGGCCGAGGGACATTCGAACAGCGCGCTCGCGCAAAATCTCTCGATCACCGAACGCGCCGTCGAGAAGCACGTCTCGGCCATCTTCGTCAAGCTCGGGCTGCCGCCGTCGGATGCGCATCACCGCCGCGTGCTGGCCGTGCTCTCGTACCTGAAGTCGTAGCCCACAACCAAAAACGCCCCCGGGAAGAGACCGGGGGCGGTTTTGGTTGCGAAGCGGCAGAAGAAGCTTAGAAGGCCGCCTCGTCGAGTTCCATCACCTCGTTGTCGAGGTTTTCGATGATCTGGCGCGTGCTGGTGAGCATCGGCAGGAAGTTCTTCGCGAAGAACGACGCCACCGCGACCTTGCCCTCGTAGAAGGCGCGGTCGTCGTCACCGCTGACACCCGCGTCGAGCTTGTCGATGGCCACCACGGCGTGGTGTTGCAGCAGCCAACCGATGACCAGGTCGCCGACGCTCATCAGGAAGCGCACCGAGCCCAGGCCGACCTTGTACAGCTCGGACGAGTTCTCCTGCGCCGCCATCAGATAGCCGGTGAGCGACGCTGCCATGGCCTGGACGTCCTCCAGCGCGGTGGCCAGAAGCGCACGCTCGGCCTTCAGCCGACCGTTACCCGACTCGTTCTTGACGAACTGCTCGATCTGCCCGGCCACGTGAGCCAGCGCCACACCCTTGTCGCGGACAATCTTGCGGAAGAAGAAGTCCTGCGCCTGGATGGCGGTGGTGCCCTCGTAGAGCGAATCGATCTTGGCGTCGCGGATGTACTGCTCGATCGGGTAGTCCTGCAGGAAGCCCGAACCACCGAAGGTCTGCAGGCTCTCGGTGAGCTTGGCGTACGCCTGCTCCGAGCCGACACCCTTGACGATCGGCAGCATCAGGTCGTTGACCCGCGCGGCCAGCTCGGCGTCCACATCGTGCACGGCCTTGGCCACCGGGGCGTCCTGGTAGGTCGCCGTGTAGAGGTACAGCGCGCGCAGACCCTCGGCGTAAGCCTTCTGAGTCATCAGCGAACGACGCACGTCGGGGTGGTGCGTGATGGTGACGCGCGGCGCCGTCTTGTCGGTCATCTGCGTCATGTCGGCGCCCTGCACACGCTCCTTGGCGTACTCGAGCGCGTTCAGGTAGCCGGTCGACAGCGTGGCGATCGCCTTGGTGCCCACCATCATTCGGGCCTGCTCGATGACGTCGAACATCTGCGCGATGCCGTCGTGCACCTCGCCGACCAACCAGCCAACGGCGGGGGTGCCGTGCTGACCAAGGGACAGCTCACAGGTGGCCGAGACCTTCAGGCCCATCTTGTGCTCGACGTTGGTGACGAACACACCGTTGCGCTCACCGGGCTCACCGGTCTCCGGGTCGAAGTGGTACTTCGGCACGAAGAACAGCGACAGACCCTTGGTGCCCGGGCCGGCGCCCTCGGGGCGGGCCAGCACCAGATGCATGATGTTTTCGAACAGGTCGTCGGAATCACCCGAGGTGATGAAGCGCTTGACGCCGTCGATGTGCCAGGTGCCGTCCGGCTGCTGAACAGCCTTGGTGCGGCCGGCGCCGACGTCGGAGCCCGCGTCGGGCTCGGTCAGCACCATCGTGGCGCCCCAGCCGCGCTCGGCGGCCAGCACGGCCCACTTCTTCTGCTCGTCGGTGCCGTTGTTGTAGAAGATCTCGCACATGCCCGCGCCCATCGCGTACATGTAGGCGGCGGGGTTGGCGCCGAGCACGTGCTCGATCAGCGCCCACTGCAGTGCGCGGGGCATCGGCATGCCACCGAGCTCCTCGCCGAGGCCGACCTTGTCCCAGCCACCCTCGAGCAGCGCGCGCATCGACTTCTTGAACGAGTCGGGGAGCGTCACCGCGTGAGTGTTGGGGTCGAACGTCGGGGGGTTGCGGTCGGCGTCGGAGAACGACTCTGCGATCGGGCCCTCAGCCAACCGGGCGATCTCGCCGAGCATCTCGCGGGCGGTGTCGACGTCGAGATCGGTGTAGTCACCTTCGCCCAGCGCCTTGTCAACCCCGAAGACCTCGAACAGGTTGAATACCTGGTCACGAACGTTGCTCTTGTAGTGGCTCACAGTTCCTCCTCGGTGAGACGGCCACTTTGGTTGGGTACTTCTTGCTTAAGTTACCCACCAGTAACTGGCTGAACTATACCCATCAGTAACTTCAACTCAAACCACCTCAAAACAATTTCTTGTGACTAACTAACCGCCCGGTTGGTCGGTGCCTCAAATCCGCAGTTGACAGGTGTCTGACCGGGCGCTTCGACCCTCTGTGAGAATCGTCACGCGCACCCGGATAGGGTGTTGCGATGCTTCGCGTCGCGGTCTGGGGGACGGGCAACATGGGGTCCTCGGCCATCCGCTCGACGACCGCTTTCCCGGGATTGGAACTGGCAGGCGTCATCACGTCCTCGCAGGACAAGGCGGATAAAGACGCGGCCGAGTTCGCTGCGCTCGACGGCCCTTCCGGCGTGTCCGCCACCACCGATGTCGACGCCGCGTTGGCGGGCTGCGATGCCGTCGCGTACATGGCGTCCGGCGACATCCGTCCCGACGACGCGGTCGCCGACATCGAACGCTGCCTGCGGGCGGGCCGGCATGTGGTGACGCCGTCGCTGTATTCGCTCTACGACCCGCGCTCGGCGCCGCCCGAGTGGGTCGACCGGCTCACCCGCGCCGCCGAGGAGGGCAACTCGACGCTGCTCGTCAGCGGCGTCGACCCGGGCTGGGGCAACGACGCGCTCGCGGTGATCGCCGCCGGGCTGTGTACCAGGATCGAGACCATCCACTGCCAGGAGATCTTCGACTACTCCACCTACAACCAGCCCTTCGCGGTGAAGGTGTCGTGCGGGTTCGGCGGTTCCATGGACGAGACGCCGATGATGTTGCTGCCGTCGATCCCGACGATGGTGTGGGGCGGCAACATTCGCCTGGTCGGCCGCAGTCTCGGAATGGATATCGACGAGATCGCCGAAGAGGTCGAACGGCGCCCGCTGGAGGAATCCGTCGAGACGGTCATGGGCACCTTCGAGAAGGGCACCCAGGGTGCGTTCTGGTTGAAAGTGATCGGCAAGTCGGGTGGACGCGAGCGCATCGTCATCGACCACATCACTCGCATCCACGCGTCCTGCGCACCGGATTGGCCGTATCCCGACGAAGGCGTTGGCGATCACCGCGTGATCATCGACGGCGACCCGCGGCTGACGATCACCACCCGCGCCGACGTGCCAGGCGGTACCCGCGCCGACGGCGGCAACACGACTGCCGCGAACCGGCTGCTCGGCGCGCTGGCATGGCTGGTCGAGCAGAAGCCCGGCATCTACGACGGGCTTGACGTGCCACTGCAGACGATGTTGCCGCCCGAGGTGCAGGCCCAGCGCTGGGCTTAGCCCGGCGGGCTCAGTCTGCCTCCGAAACCGGTTGCTCCGCCGGGGGTTCCGCGCCCTCGGCGTCGGTTAGCTGGCCGACGAGATACTCGGCGAGCCCGCCGATGGTCGGATAGTCAAACACCGCCGTCGCGTTGATCGTGAAGGCGCCGCCGAACTGGCTGTGCAACCGGTTGCGCAGCTCGATCGCCATCAGCGAATCGGTCCCGAGGTCCAGGAAGCGACTCGTCGCGGCGGGCGGCTGCGCAAGCCGCAGGAAGTTCTGCACCTCGCGCTGTAGGAACTCGGTGACGAAACCCGCGCGCTGCGGCACCGGGATCTCCTGCAACTGGCGAAGCAGCTCGCTGTCGCCGGTCACCTCACCCTCGGGGCGCGGCAGCACGAGATCGAGGATCGGTGGCCGGGCGGCGCCCAACAACTTCGCGGCTCGCTGCCAGTTCGCCTTGACGACGGTCGCCTGGCCGGTGCCGTTCGCGACCACCTCGGCGAGTGCGCTGAGCGCCGTCGACGGCTCCAACGGCACCAAGCCCTGCGCATTGAGGTTGGCGCGCACGGCCTCCGACGACGCCATCCCGCCGTCGGCCCACGGCCCGAAGTTCACGCCTGTCGCGGGCAGGCCCTGCGCACGACGCCGCGCGACCAGGCCGTCGAGCAGCGCATTGGCCGTCGCGTAGTTCGCCTGGCCGGGCGAGCCGAAGACGCTCGACACCGACGACGAGACGATGAAGAAGTCAAGGTCGTCGTCCTGCGTCAATTGGTTGAGGTGGTAGGCGCCGAAAGCCTTGGGTCGCAACGTGGTCCGGAAGCGGTCGAGATCCTGCTGAGACAGCAGGGCATCGTCGAGCACCCCGGCCAGATGCGCGACACCGGCGAGCGGCGGCAACTCCGCACGGATCCGGTCCAGCAACCGCGACACCTCGGCCTCGTCGCCGACGTCGGCGCAGAGGGTGTGAATGCGGCACTTGTAGCGCTCGGTGATCTCGTCAATCGTGCGCTGCGCAAGGGCATCGGGTTCACGACGGCTGGTCAGGACGATGTCACCGGCCCCAAGCTGCGCCAGGTACGCCGCGGTGCGTAGACCGATCGCCCCGAGTCCGCCGGTGATCAGATAGCTCCGATCGGGCTTCGGCTGTAACGGATTCGGGATCTGCAGCACTATCTTGCCGATGTGGCGCGCCTGCTGCATGCGGCGGAACGCCGCCCTTGCCTCGGTGATCGGGTAAATCTCGGCGGGCAGCGGCTTCCATTCGCGGCTGGCCATGCCGTCCGAGACCTCGATCAGCAACCGCTTGACGTGGTCGGGATTCTGCAGAGCTGTGAGATCCAGCGCGACGATCTCGTAGGCGATATCCGGTCGGGCCGCCGCCATCTGCTCGGGCGTCCAAATATCGCGCTTGGCGATTTCGGCGAAGCGCCCGTTGCGAGCGGTGGCCCGCACGGTAGCCTCGACGAATCCCTCGTTGGTCAAGCTATTGAGCACAACATCGACTCCCGCGCCGTCGGTGTCCGCCAAAATCTGATCAGCGAAATCCGTTGTACGCGAGTCATATACGTACTTCACACCCATCTTGCGCAGCGTCGAACGCTTGTACTTGCTGGCAGTTGCGAAGACGATGGCACCGTGCTGCAGCGCCATCTGGACGGCGTAAAGGCCTACGCCGCCGCTTGCCGCGTGAATAAGCACGCGGTCGCCTGCCTTCAGCTGCGCCCAGTCAAACGCCAGCCGAACCGTCAGTGCCGCGGCGGGAATGGTCGCCGCCGCAACCGCGCTCAGGCCTTTGGGAATCGGTGCCACCAGCTGGAGCGGAACATTGAACCGGCTGCAGAAGGCGCCCTGCATGAAACCGTAGACGCGTTGGCCCACCTCGACGCCCGTGACTCCGTCACCCAGTTGCGTGACGATGCCGGCGAAGTCGCCGCCGATGGGCCCGGGATCGCCCGGGTACAGACCCAACACGTTGAGCACATCTCGGAAGTTGAGGCCGGCGGCCTCGACCTGGACTTGCACGTAACCTTCGCCCGGTGGCGACAACTCCACCTCGGTTAGGCGCAGATTGTCGATCGCACCGCGCTCAGTGGGTAGAAGGACGTAGTCCGATGAGCGCGGAACGGTGAGGTGCCCGCTGCGAGCCCAGGGCAATAGCCTCGAAGCCAACAGTTTTCCTTGGCGTACGGCGAGTTCGGGTTCGTCGATCGGTGTGCCCAAAATGTTGGCGAGTATGCGCACCGCATCCGGCGAACCGTCGGTGTCGACCAATTTGACGCGCGCCGCGGGCTCCTCGTTGATCGTGGTACGCCCGAAGCCCCACAACGCAGCCTGCACGGGGTCGACCGGCTCGCCAGACTCAGTGGCCACTGCCTGCTCGGTAACGATCCACATGCCGCCGGGGAGCTTCACCCCGTCATTGCCCGAACCACCTTGCACCGTGTGCACAGCGCTGAGGAGGTTGATGATCTCGGTTTCGAGCCGCGCGGTGATCTCGGCGCTCGACTCGTCGGTCTGGGGGACGGTTGCACGCCACACGACGCCGGAGAACCCGGCCCCGCGCTCATAGGCGTCCAACAATAACTCTCCCAAAGTCGCCGAATCGGTGATCCGGTCGAAGGGAATACATCCGGGCACCGTGCGCGCGAGTTCGTCGAAACCGGCGATCAGCCAGGTGCCGTTAGTCGGCGCCGCATCGTCACTGTGCGGCGGTAGCGGCACCTCGTGCCAGCCGAGGGTGTAAAGCAATCGGGTGACATCCCCGCCAAGGCCGCGAAGCAGCGCTTCACGCGGTGCGCGTTTGACCGTGAATTCGCGAATCCCTCCCAGCAGCCGGCCGTCGCGATCGACGAAATCCAGATCGAAAACCTGAGTTTCGTTGTCCACACCACTGGCGTGCCACTTCGCGCGGCAGTAGAACCTGCGAGGGATCCTCTCTTTCAGCCACACCTCCCCGTACCGCAACGGCAGGAACATGTCGTTGACCCCTCGTTCGAGCGCGAGGTGTGACGGGAACGCCGGGAAGGTGACACCGGTGCACAGATCCATCAGCACTGGGTGCATCGGCTCGGCGCCTAGATGGTCGGCGAGATTCTCGCCGACGAGGATGTCGCCGACCGCCTCGCCCTCACCGACCCAGAGTGACTTGAGAGAGCTGGACCACGTTGGCCCCCAGACGAGTTCGGCATCGGCGAAGGTTTCGAACAAGTCTTGAGTGCGCATGCGGCCCAGTCGCTCGACCGCTTCGCTGATCGGCTCCTCGCTCTGCGCAACCGATTCCTCGGCGGCCGTCGAGTCGGCTCCCACGACGGTGCCATCGGCATTCAGCGACCATTCGGCATCACGAACCCCGAACGGACGACTATGAAGTGTGAAGCTCAGCTCGCCTTCGTTCTCGAGTGGATGCAGCGTCAACTGCACTTCGCGAGAACTCTTGTCAGGCAGGATAATCGGTTCGTAGAAGAAGATGTCCTTCGCCCGGGCCGGCGCGCCGACGGCAGCCAGGACCATCGCCACATACGTGGCACCTGGAACGACCACCGTCCCGTAGATGACGTGATCACACAACCAGGGCTGCGATTTGACGGACAGCCGGGTGGTATATACGGAGTCGCCCGACGCGAGATCCTTTGCGCTCCCCAGCAATCCGGAGACGGCAGGACCGTCTACGGTGATACCGGACGTCTTGGGCCAGAAGCGGCGGCGCTGGAACGGATACGTCGGTAGTTCGACCTTGCGACGGCGCTGACGATGCAAGGCCGCGAAGTCCAGACAGTGGCCACCGACGTAAGCGGAGGCCAGCCCGTCGGCGATCTGGCGTCGGTCGCCGACACCTTTACGCAGAGAAACCACAGCCCGCGGCGCTGGCATGTGCTCCGGCCAGACCTGCACCGCGGCGCCGGTCAGCACCGGTTGAGGACCGATCTCCATCAACACCGAGCACCCGAGCGCAGCTACGGTGCGGACACTTTCGGCGAATTGCACAGGCTGGCGAGAGTGTCGCCGCCAGTACTGAGCATCGAGCGGCGTCTGAGGCGTGAGCACGGCACCCGTGCGGTTGCACACTAGCGGAAGTGTCGGAGCTGCAAAATCCATTTGCGCGGCGTATGACTCGAATTCACCCAGCACAGGGTCTAGCAATTCGGAGTGGAAGGCGTGGCTGGTGTCGAGCCAGGTGCACCGGATCCCTTCATCACTGATTTTGGCGACGATCTGTTCCAGATCCTCGCCGGGACCGGAAAGCACGGTGTTCGGCCCGTTGTAGGCACCGACCGACACCCGGGGGAAGCCGCCGGCAACTTCCTCGACCAACTTTGCGTCGGTGAATATCGCCACCATGCGCCCGCCTTCGGGCAGACTGCCGAACAACCGCCCGCGCTCGGCCATCAGCCGCGCACCATCCTCCAGGCTAAAGACCCCGGCTACACATGCGGCGGCGTACTGACCCACACTATGGCCGAGGACGACATCAGGCTCGACGCCCCACGACTGCCACAAGCGGGCGAGGCCCATCTCAACCGCGAAAAGCGCCGGCTGCGCGAACGATGTGTGTTGCAACACTCCTGCGTCAGCACGGTCAGTGGAGAAGAGGACATCCAGCAACGGGCGCGGAAGCATTCCGCCAACCGCATCTGCGCAGCGTCTCACCGTTTCGGCGAAAACTGGCTCAGTATCGAACAACTCACGCGCCATCCCCGGATACTGACTGCCCTGTCCGGTGAACAACCACGCTGTTGTCGGTCGATCACCACACTCGCCGCGCAGCACACCTGGGCGCTGCCGATTCTCGGCCAACTCGGCCATGCCCTCGTGGGCGCTCTGAACCGAATCGACGACCAACGCAGCGCGGTGCTCGAAGTGGGAACGCGACGTACCGGCGGTGAGGCACACGTCGGCGAGGTCGGCGGTCGGATTGTTGTCGAACCAGGCGCCGTACCGCCGGGCCAGTGCGGCCAATGCTTCGGGTGATCGCGCGGAGAGCGGCAGTACATGGACGGGCTGCACTTCGGCCGATGACTGCGGAGAATCTTCAGTTTCGATACTCGTCGACACTTCGGGGGCCGCGGGCGCCGGTGCCTCCTCTATCAGCACATGGGCGTTGGTGCCGGTGAATCCGAAGGAGCTCACACCGGCGCGGCGCGGCCTGCCGTTGGTCTGCCACGGAATCGCCTCGTCGACGACACGCACCGGCAGTGAGTCCCACGGGATGTGCGGCGATGGGTTGTCGAAATGCAGGCTCCGCGGTAACAACCCGTTCTGCAGCGCCAGCACCACCTTGATCAGACCTGCGGCACCTGACGCTGATTCGAGGTGGCCGACATTGGTCTTCACCGATCCCATCAACAGCGGTCGGTTCGGGTCGCGTGCGGCGCCGTATGCGGCCGCCGCTGCCTGTACCTCGATCGGATCACCCAGCGGGGTGCCGGTCCCGTGCGCCTCGAGGTAGTCGACTTCGCTACCCGCCACGCCGGCGCGAGCCAGCACGGCATCGATAAGCCGTTGCTGTGCACCACCATTGGGCACCGTCAGACCGCTGGAAGCGCCGTCCTGATTGACACCGCTGCCGGAGATGACCGCGAGGAGTCGGTCGCCATCGCGAACGGCGTCGCTGAGCCGCTTCAGCACGAGGATGCCGCAGCCTTCACTACGGACGTAACCGTCCGCTGAAGCGTCGAAGGTTTTGCATCGCCCGACGGGAGAGAGCATCCTGGCGCGAGACGCGGCGATCACCGTCACCGGGCTCAACAGAACGTTCACCCCGCCGGCCAAAGCCATGTCGCAGTCACCGGCGTGCAATGCCTGGCACGCTTGGTGTACAGCTACCAACGCCGAACTGCATGCGGTGTCGACAGCGACAGCCGGTCCTTCCAGTCCGAGGGCGAAGGCAACGCGACCGGAAACCGCGTTGAGTGCGTTGCCCGTGATGAAGTACGGCTCGATCTTGTCGACCGACTCGGAGGACAGCAGGTGTGCGTACTCGTTGGCCGCAACTCCCATGAAGATGCCGGTTCGACTGCCGCGCAACGCAGCCGGCGCATAACCGGCCCGCTCCAAACCCTCCCACGCCGTTTCGAGCGTCAGGCGCTGCTGCGGCTCGATCCAAACGGCCTCGCGAGGAGATATGCCGAAGAATTCGGGATCGAATCCGTCGATCTCATCGAGGAAGCCGCCGAAGCGGGAGTAGATCTTGCCGGGAGCCTCTGGATCCGGGTCGTAGAACTCGTCGATGTCGTAGCGGTCCTCCGGGACTTCCCGGATCGCGTCCACGCCGCCCGACAGCAGTTCCCAGAAAGCCTCCGGATCCGGCGCAGCCGGGAAACGGCACGACACTGCGACGACGGCGATCGGTTCGTCCGTAGGCGTTACAGCTGACGCGAGGGGCGATGTGGGGGCGGCTTGCTCGGTAAGGCCCAGGACGTCGCCGAGCAGATACTCGACGACGTCGGACAGACGGGGGTGATCCATCACGAGCGTGATGGGAATCTCGTGTCCTACCGCCTGTTCGATGCGCCGCCGCAACTCAACGGCCATCAGCGAATCCATCCCGAGGTCGAAGAAACCCGTCTCCTCGCGAATCTGGGCGGCATCTACCCGGGTGACCTCTGCTACCGCGCCGCGCAGGTAGTCGGTCACGAGCTTTCTGCGCTGTTGCACCGGAGCGTTGATCAGTTGCTCGACGAATTGAGTGTTACCCGATGGCAACACCGCTGGGGCGGTCAGCTCCGGCGGCACCTCGTCCTCCAAGCGGGCCAGGAATGCTCGCTTACCCGCCTGGTGGTACAACGGCAGAAACCGTGCCCAATCGATCCGGGCCACAACGCCTTGAGTTGAGGAGGTCGAGACGACATCGGAGAGACCTGCCAGCGCATCGGCCGGCGACAACGTCTTCACACCGCGTTGATCCAAGCGCGCGCGGGACTCCGCGTCCGCCATCCCTGTCGACCACGGGCCGAAGTTGACGCTGAACCCACAGACACCCTGCTCACGCATGCGCCACGCCAACCCATCGAGGAAGGCGTTCGCCGCGCCGTAAGAGGTCTGGCCGTATCCGCCCCAGACCGAGGCGATCGACGAGGTGCTGATGAAGAAGTCGAGTTCGAGGTCAACAGCCGCTTCACTGAGATGCCATGCACCCCAGACCTTTCCCGCGAAGACACGGTCCACTTCGGCTTGTTGTGATTCGAAGTCGGCCCCGCTCAACGGAGTGGTGCCAACCTCTCCCGCTGCATGAACGATTCCGGCCAGCGGCGGGAACTCTGCGCGCACGGAACTCAACAGGTTCGCGACAGCCTCTGGATCGGCGACGTCGGCGGTGACGACACCGATTTCACATCCATGGCGGTCACGCAGATCGTTGATGCGACGTTCAACGGCTTCGTTGGGAGCGCGTCGGCTGGTCAGCACGAGGTGCCCAGCGCCTTCTGCAGCAAGGTATCCGGCGATCTCCAGTCCTATCGCACCGAGTCCGCCCGTAACCAAATACGTTGCGTCACCGCGCAGTGCCACCGGTGCACCACTCGGCTGACCGGTACGTCGGACCAGCCGTGGAACGAAATCAGCATCGTCGCGCAGCGCGAATTGGTCGTCTTTGACTGCGGAGTCTGTCGACGTTGCGATTCGGTTGATCAACCGAATCCAATCATCGGCCAGGATCTCCCTGCTCGGCGGCAAGTCTGCCAGTCCGCCCCACACTTGCGGGAGCTCGAGCGCTGCCGCGCGACCGAATCCCCAGACGCAACTCTGATCGGGTGCCACGTAGTCCCCGTCGATGACTCTCTGGCCGCCCTGTGTCACCAGCCAGATGGGCACGCGTAGTCCAGACGCGGCCACTGCGCGAAAGAGCCCCCGTATTCCGCTCAGGACGTCGTGTTGCATCCGCCGTAGTGACTCGACTGACGGTTTGTTTCCGACGTCGACGTTGGGGACGTACATGATACGGAGCCGCGAATCCTGCGCTGCCGCAGTTAACGCCTCTTCGAGACGTTTTTCGTCGGCGTCCGACAGCGGCAGTTCGGCGATTCGGTGGCGGTGGCCAACTGCGGTCAGCGTGTCGAGCAGGTGCTGGTTCGCGTCGGAGCCATCGGTGATCAGAAGCCAACTGCAGTTCGCAGCGGTTTCCGAGGTGGAGCCAGAGGGAGCAGCCTTCTCCCAGCGCACCTCGTAGCGTTCGTCGGCGATTGAACGAGTCGCTCGTTGTCGGTTGTGTTGTGCTGACAGTTTGTTCAGTACAGCGAGGGTTCTCTGGTCGGCATTCGAACCGTCGAGTAGGGCTGCGAGTTCTTCTATTCGGCCGTCTTCGAGAAGGCGTACCGCTTCGGTACGAGGCCCGTCGACGTTCTGTTGTTGGTTAGGTCGTTCACGGTTATCGCGATACCAGTATTCGCGGTGCTCGAACGGGTAGAGCGGCAGATCGACTTTCCGAGCGTGCGGCTGCTTCAGTGCGTCGAAGTCGAGCAGGTGGCCGGAGACATAGGCATCGGCAGCCGCTTCGGTGATCTGTCGGTGGTCCGCGGTGTTTTCCCGCAGGGATGCGATCACCCGTGGCGCGGTGCCCGATTCGGGCCACGCTCCAAGAGCTGTGGCGGTAAGCACTGGCCGCGGCCCGATCTCGAGCAGCACCTTGCAGTTCTGATCAGCGAGGGTACGCACGCTTTTCGCGAACTCCACGGGTTGGCGTGCATGACGGCGCCAGTAAGCTCCGTCGAGCTTGACGCTCCTGCCGAGCGCCACACCGGTGCGGTTGTCGATCAGGATTCGCTGTGGCGGATTGAAGCGGAACTGCTGTGCGAACGCTTCGAAATCGTCGAGGATCGGCTCGAGAAGGGCCGAGTGGAACGCGTGACTGGTTTCGAGCCAGTCGCATCGGACACCCTCGGCCATCAATCCAGCCACAGCTTTTTCCAGATCCTCTGCGGGACCGGATAATACGGTGTTCGTCCCGTTGTATGCCGCGACAGACAGATTCGGGAACTCATCGGTTCGATTCTCGACGCGGTCGGCGTCGGCGAAGATTGCGGCCATCCGGCCGCCCTTGGCCAAACTGCCGAACAGGCGTCCGCGTTCGGCTATTAGCCGGGCGCCGTCTTCGAGGCTGAACACCCCTGCGACACAGGCCGCCGAGTACTGACCGACGCTGTGACCCAGCACCAGATCTGGTTCCATACCCCACGCCTGCCAGAGAGCGGCCAACCCCATTTCCACCGCGAACAGCGCAGGCTGCGCGTAGGAGGTCTGCCGCAGCGTGTCATTGTCGGTCAGGCTGACCACATCGAAAATGACGTCGAGCAAGGGTCTTTCGAGGAGGTCGTCGACCGCAGCCGCGCACCGCCGCAACGTCTCGGCGAATACCGGCTCGGTGTCGAACAACTCCCGAGCCATTCCGGGGTACTGGCTGCCTTGTCCAGTGAACAGCCAGGCCGTCTTTGGCACCTCATTGCTTTCTCCGCGGACCAGTCCCGGCGCCGGGCGGTCTTCCGCCAGTGCACCGAGTAGCTCGATGGCGGATTCTCTGGAGTTGGCGACGACCGCCGCCCGGTGAGCCAAGTGCGCGCGCCCCGCCCCCGCGGTGTAACACACATCGGCAAGCGTGGCCTCCGGATGTTCGACCAACCAGTCGCGGTAACGCTCCGCGAGCTGGCCCAAAGCGGTCGGTGTGCGCGCAGACAGCGGAAGGAGATGGAACCGGCGGTCAACACGTGAGACGACACAATCGTCGGCCACCCCAGTCGTTTCGTGGGACGGTGCTTCCTCGATGACGACGTGAGCGTTGGTGCCCGCGAACCCGAATGAGCTGACTCCGGCGATACGCGGCGTGCCGTTGCGTTCCCAGGCGACGGGCTTCTGGACTACCTTCACGGGGAGCCGGTCCCACGGGATGTGGGGTGACGGCTGCTGGAAGTGAAGATGCTGTGGCAACAGCTCGTTCTCGAGCGACAGGATGACCTTGATGACACCCGCGATCCCCGCGGCCGCCTCCAAATGTCCGATGTTCGTCTTGACCGACCCGAGCAACAGTGGTCGGTTTGTTTCTCGCCCGTCGCCGAGCACCGCACCGGCGGCTTGGGCTTCGATTGGGTCACCCAAGGAGGTCCCGGTGCCGTGCGCCTCCAGGTACCCGACAGCTTTGGGTTCCACACCGGCGTGCTTCAACGCATTGGTGATAACTCGTTGCTGTGAAACGCCATTGGGCACCGTCAATCCACCTGACGCGCCGTCTTGGTTGATCGCGCTACCGCGGATCACGGCTCGAATCCGGTCACCGTCCCGAATTGCGTCCTCGAGCCGCTTGACGACGATGACGCCGCAGCCCTCGCCCCGCACATAGCCGTCGGCGGCCGCGTCGAACGTCTTGCATCTGCCGTCGGGCGCGAGCATGTGTGCGTTGGAAAAGGTGATCATGGTCGCCGGTGTGAGCAGCAGATTCACGCCACCTGCCAGGGCAAGGTCACATTCGCCCAAACGCAGAGCTTGGCACGCCTGATGAATGGCAACCAGCGACGAACTGCACGCCGTGTCGACGGCGACCGCGGGTCCTTGCAATCCCAACCTGTAGCTGATCCGGCCCGCGGCCGCGGCATGCGACGTACCGATGGCCATATAGGCCTCGATCTCCGGGTAGGTCAGCTCGTCGGACGCCATTCCCAGGTAGTCGTGGGTGGACATCCCCACAAAAACCCCGGTGTTCGTGCCGGCTAAAGCCGTTGGTGCCGTTCCGGAATGCTCTACGGCGTGCCAAGCGGTTTCCAGCAACAGCCGATGCTGCGGGTCCATCAACCTGACCTCGCGCGGGGATACGCCGAAGAACGGCGCGTCGAAACCGGTCGCGTCGTCGACGAAACCGGCACGACGTGTCACCACCTTGCCGGGCGCGTCCGGGTCCGTGTCAAAGAACTCGTCGACATCCCACCGGTCCTCTGGCACCTCCGATACTGCGTCGCGACCGTCGCGCAGTACCTCCCAGAACTCGTCGACGTCCCGGGCGCCCGGGAAGCGCGCAGCGTAACCGATGACTGCGAATCGCGAGGCGGGCTCGATCGGATGTACGGCGGATGCCATGCCGTGGTCCTCCCTTGCTTCGGCGCAGAAGGTGGTCGCTGAGGCGACTGTCTCGCGCCGGAAAATGCAACTCCTCCCGGAGACTAGGGCATGTACGCGTGCGACATGGGCGTCTTCGCTTTCGAGGTTCGATCAACGTCCAGCGCCCGCGCTCGGAGCGGGGGTATGTTGATCCAGCACGGCTGGTGGGTCCGCAGCCGAGCGGGAGGACGGCGTTTTGCGCATTGGCAAGATCACAGTTGGCGCACTTGACGAATGGTCACTGAAACCCGGCACCGTCACCTCTTGGCACCCGACCGCCTCCGCACAGGAAAAGGCGCGGCAGGCGCCGGTCAGCGCGGTGCCGATCAGCTACATGCAGGGTCAGCATCTTCGCAACTTCTGCGAACGGACAGCAGCCGGATTGAACTTCTCCAGGCAGATCATCGCGAGCTGCGACGTGGTCGGCCAGTGCGACATCACGGCGATGGATCACGCCGTCAACGCTTATCTACGCCGTCACGACACATTCCGCAGCTGGTTCGAACGGACCGACGAGGGGGAGTTCATCCGGCATGCCCTCGAAGATCCCGATGACATCGAGTTCATGCCGGTCAATCACGGTTACCTGACTGTCGATGAAATACACGCCCATGTAGTGGGCATACCGAGCCCTCTTGAATGGGCCTGTTTCACATTCGGAATCATCCAGAACGAGGACTACTTCACCTTCTTTGCGGCCGCCGACCACATCCACGGCGATGCAACATTGATCGGCACGACCATGTTGGAAGCGAACGGTATGTATTCCGCGTTCAATCACGGAGGCGCCGCGCTCACACTTCCCGATGCCGGTAGCTTCGACGAATTCTGTATCCGCGAGCGCGAACGCACGTCCGCTTTGACCGTGAATTCGCCCGAGGTCCGAGCGTGGATTGATTTTGCCGAAGCCAATAACGGCGGCTTTCCAGAATTCCCGCTCCCACTCGGTGATCCACACAAGTCCAGTAGCAGCGACATGAGGTCGGAGATCCTGATGGATCCGGCCCAGACGGAGCGCTTCGAATCGGCCTGCACAACTGCCGGCGCACGCTTCATCGGCGGATTATTCGCCTGCCTTGCCCAGGTCGAACACGAGCTGACCGGTGCCCTCACGTACTACGGGCTCACCCCGCGCGATTCTCGGACCGCCACGGATAATTTCATGACGCAAGGATGGTTCACCGGCCTGATCCCGATCACCGTCCCCATTGGCGCTGCCTCCTTCGCTGACGCCGCTTGGGCTGCGCAGGCGGCTTTCGACTCGAGCCTCAATATGGCCAAGGTGCCTTATTACCGCGTCCTGGAGTTGGCGCCGTGGCTGAATTGGCCTCAGCCGAATTTTCCTGTTTCGAATTTCTTTCATGGTGGCGCCGCCCCGCTCAACGCTGTCCTGGCGGCCGCCGACATGGGCCTGGCAAACAACATCGGAATATATCCAGACGGTCGCTTCTCGTATCAGCTCACCATCTACATATTCCGGTACGGCGAGGGTACGGCGATGGCGGTTTTGCATCCCGATAACTCGGTCGCGAGGAAGTCGGTCTCGCGCTACATGGACACGATGAAATCGGTGGCGGAAATGGTCGCTGACAGCGGGAACTGGGGAGGTGTCGCATAGCGTGGAGCGACGGGGGGTGAGGGAGATATGCGGCGGCTAGCCCGTCTCGTCGTGCGTTGGCCCTGGGTGGTGATCGGGGTCTGGTTCGCGATGGCGGTGGCCCTGCCGCTAACACTTCCATCTCTGAATGAGATGGCCGCGAAGCACCCGCTCGTCATCCTGCCCGACGACGCACCTTCGAGCGTCACCGCCAAAAAGATGGCAGAGGCTTTCGACGAGTCGGGCTCGGACAACCTCTTGGTGATCGCATTCATCAACGAAGCCGGGCTGGTGCCCGCCAACGAAGCGACCTATCGCAAGGTCGTGGATGCGCTGCGCGATGACGTCACCGACGTCGTGTCGGTGCAGGATTTCCTGAGTACGCCTCAACTGCGCCCGTTTCTGACGAGCGAAGACAAGACGACCTGGGTGCTCCCCGTCAGCCTCGAGGGTGAGCTGGGGACACCGCGAGGCTTCGAATCGTTCAACCGGGTGTCCGACGTCATCAGGCACAACGCGGGGGGCAAGGATGCGGCCGGAGCCCTCACCGTTTACATCACCGGTCCCGCAGCCACCGTCGCGGACCTCACCGTCGCCGGCCAGCACGATCGCTTGCCGATCGAGGTTGCGATCGCTGTCCTCGTTCTTGCCGTGTTGTTGTTGGTGTACCGCAGCCTGGTCACGATGTTGCTGCCATTGGTGACCATTGGATCGTCCCTGCTCATCGCGCAAGCTGCGGTCGCCGGTTTTTCCGAGCTGACCGGTTCTGGTGTCTCGAACCAGTCCATCGTCTTTCTCAGCGCGATCATGGCGGGCGCCGGAACCGATTACGCGGTCTTTCTCATCAGCCGCTTCCATGACTATCTGCGCGCAGATGCCGACATCGAGCGGGCGGTCACGGCCGCACTGATCTCGATCGGCAAAGTGATCACCGCATCCGCCGCCACGGTGGGCATCACCTTTCTGTTGATGAGCTTCACTCAAATGGGAGTGTTCAAGACGATCGGGGTGTCGTCGGCGATCGGGATCGGCATCGCGTTCCTGGCCGCAGTAACCCTGCTGCCGGCGATCCTGATGATCGCCGGCCCGCGCGGTTGGGTTCGTCCGAGGCGCGAACTGACAGCACGGTTCTGGCGCCGCTCCGGCATACGTATCGTGCGCCGGCCTGTACCACACTTGATCGCCAGTCTGCTCGTTTTGGTCCTCTTGGCCGGCTTCGCACTGACCGCGCGGTTCAACTATGACGATCGCAAAGCAGTGGCGCCCTCTGCGGCGAGCTCCGTCGGGTACACGGCGCTGGAACGTCATTTCCCCATCAGTCAATCCATTCCTCAGTACATCCTCGTTCAGTCTCCGCACGACCTGCGCACACCACGTGCCCTCGCGGACTTGGAGCAGATGGCGTCGCGCATCGCCCAACTACCGGATGTGTCTCTCGTCAGCGGTGTCACACGACCGCTCGGAGATGTACCCAGGGAGTTCCGGGCCACTTTTCAGGCGGGTCTGGTCGGTGACCGGCTGTCCGCCGGCTCCGCCCAGATCGCGCAGCGCTCGGACGACCTCGACGAATTGGCAAACGGCGCCACTACGCTGGCCGACTCCTTGGTCGACGTTCGTACACAGATCGATTCGATCGCGCCGAGTATCAAGAGTCTTTTGGAGACGGTTTCGACGGTGAAATCCCAATACAGCGGTGACACATTGGTGCGGTACGTAGAAATTGCAGCCAAGCTCATCGACAGCCTCAACAAGCTCGGCACCGCCTCGGGTATGAGATTTTCCAGCGTCACGGACATGTTCGCTTGGATGGGACCCGTCCTGGTGGCACTCGATGGCAACGCGGTCTGCGATGCCAATCCGTCTTGCACCGCCACCCGCGACCAGTTTCGACGAGTAGTGGATGAAGGCAACGACGGAAACCGTAACGAGGTCAATAAGCTGGCGGGGGAGTTGCAGAGCGTCGAGAACAAGCAGGCCCTCAAGGCCACGATGAACAAGCTGAACGGTGCGCTCACCGCCGTCGGCGAGGCGGTCAGCGAAATGGGGTTGGACAAGCCGGGCGGTATTGAGGAGGGTCTGGCCGATCTGCAGAAGGGTGCCGACCGCCTGGCCGGGGGAAGCCAGCAAGTGGCCGATGGGGTCGACGAACTGGTCAAGCAGGTGAAGCTGATGGCCACGGGCCTCGACCAGGCATCGGCTTTCCTCATGACGATGCGGCATGATGCTGCAGACTCGTCGATGGCGGGATTCAATATTCCACCCCAGGTGCTGGACTCAGTGGAATTCAGGAAAGCCGCCAAAGCGTTCGTGTCGCCTGATGGCCGCTCGGTGCGGTACTTGGTGCAGACCAAACTCAACCCGTTCAGTTCCGAGGCGATGGATCAGGTCGAGGCAATCAACGACGTCGCCCGCGGGGCCCAGCCCAACACCGCTCTCGCCGATGCGTCGATTTCGATGGGTGGGTTTCCCGCCGCACTCCGGGACACGCGCGACTATTACCAGAACGACATTCGATTCATCATTCTCATGGCCCTGATCGTCGTCATGGTGACGTTGATCGTGCTGTTGCGTTCGATCGTCGCGCCGCTTTATCTCGTCGCTTCGGTCGTAGTCTCATACTTCGCGGCAATCGGTGTCGGCGTCCTGGCGTTTCAAGTGATCCTCGGCACCGAATTGCACTGGAGCGTGCCACCGCTGGCCTTCGTGGTGCTGGTCGCAGTGGGCGCGGATTACAACATGCTCTTTGTGTCGCGTTTGCGGGACGAATCGCCGAACAGCGTGCGGTACGGCGTCATTCGCACCCTGAGCTCGACGGGTGGTGTGATCACCGCGGCAGGCCTGATCTTCGCCGCCTCGATGGCGGGTCTGTTGTTTTCGAGCATTGGCACCGTCGTCCAGGGAGGTTTCGTGATCGGTGTGGGAATTTTGTTGGACACTTTTGTGGTTCGCACCATCACCGTTCCTGCCGTCGCGGCGTTGATCGGGAAGGCGAACTGGTGGCCCTCGAGGATTCGACCGTCATCGTCGCGTTCGCGTAAGCCGGCCGAGATCACGTAGCAGAAGCCCGTCCAGCGCGACAGGTGAGATCGAGATATTAAACGACAAATGGAGCGGCCAGGATTGTGACTTCGACGAGCCAGTCATCCATTCTGTCGATGCTTCACGGCCGGGCCAGCCTGCGCCCGGATGACGTCGCGTTCACGTTCACTGATTACATCGACGCGTCGGCCGTTACTCAGAGCCTCACTTGGTCTCAATTGGCACGTCGAACAACGAATGTGGCGCACGAGATTCGGCGCCATGGGTCGTCCGGCGACAGGGCGGTGATCCTCGCCCCGCAGGGCCTCGAGTACATCCTGGCCTTCCTCGGCTCCATGCAGGCCGGCTTAGTGGCGGTGCCGCTGCCGTTGCCGCACCCCGGCTCAGGACATGACCGGGTCAGGGCGGTGCTTCTCGATACTGAACCGTCGGTGGTGCTCACGACGTCAGCATCCTCACCCCACGTCCGTGATTTCGTGGATGAGTCTCGCGAAGGAGCCGCGCCGCAGATCATCGAGGTCGACGCGCTGGACCTGGAAGCGCAGAACGAATCGAGTGTTGCGCCGGATGAGTGGCCCTCCATCGCGTATCTGCAGTACAGCTCGGGGTCGACCCGGCAACCGACGGGAGTCATGCTCTCGCACCGTAATCTCACTGTGAATTTCGAGCAGTTGATGAGGAGCTTCTTCGCCGACTCTCCACTCCCGCAGGACGCCACGCTCGTGTCGTGGCTGCCGTTCTATCACGACATGGGCTTGGTGTTGGGAGTCTGCGCCCCAATCCTGTGCGGCCGTCGCGCCGCGCTGATGAGTCCCGTTGCGTTCCTGGAAAGGCCGGCCCGATGGATGCGCGCGCTGGCCGAAAACCCGCACGCCTGGTCGTCGGCGCCCAACTTCGCGTTCGATCTGGCCGCGCGCAAGACGTCCGACGACGACTTGGCGGGGCTCGACCTCGGCGGCGTGGTGGGCATCATCAGTGGCGCGGAACGAGTGGAACCGGCGACCTTGCATCGCTTCGTCGACCGATTCGCGCACTTCAATTTCCGCGATCACATGATGCGCCCCGCATACGGCTTGGCTGAGGCGACGGTCTTCGTCGCGACAGGCACGTGGAACGAAGCGTCGCCGGCGGCTCATTTCGACTCCGAGGCACTCGGTGCCGGCCGCGTTCGGCCTTGCGGCTCCGGAGAAGGTACGGCGCTCGTGAAGTATCGGATGCCCCAATCTCCGTCGGTAAGCATCGTCGACAGCTGTACACATCGGGAATGTGCGCCGGAGCTGGTCGGCGAGATCTGGGTCCACGGAGATAACGTCGCCGAAGGCTACTGGGGCAAGTCGCCGGCAGAGCAGACCTGCTTCGGCGCAACACTTCTCGACCCGTCACCTGGCACGCCGGACGGACGGTGGCTGCGCACCGGAGACCTCGGCTTCGTCTACGACACCGAGTTGTTCATCGTCGGCCGCATCAAAGATCTGCTGATCATCCGCGGTCGCAACTATTACCCCGAAGACATCGAAGCGACCATCCAAGAAATCACTCGTGGTCGCGCTGCGGCGGTATCGGTTCCCCTGGGCAGTACCGAGAACCTCGTCACCATCGTCGAACTCAAGACGCCGAGCGAACTCGACGATGCGGCGACCCATTGGCTGGACGCGGTGAAAAGCGATGTCACAGCGGCGATATCGAAGGCGCACGGCCTCAGCGTTGCCGACCTCGTGCTGGTGTCTCCCGGATCTATCCCCACGACGACGAGCGGCAAGATCCGTCGCTCCGCGTGTGTCGAGCAATATCGCCGCGACAAATTTCATCGCTTGGACGCCTGAGGAGACCAGTGACTGGAGTAACGTGCATGGCACGGAAGCGGAGCAGGGCGGGGGCGTATCAAACAGCCATGAAACGACTTCTCGCACTCGGCGTCACGCTCACCGCAATCGGCGCGACAGGTTGTCTCGGAGTCGGCATCGCTACAGCTGACAATCCACCGGTCGTACCGCCGACGCCGGGCAACCCGCCGGGCAATCGCTCGACGATGGGTACTCCGGGCAAGGGTTACGCATTGGGCGGCGCCCGCGTCCTGGGCATTCCCTACGATGAATACATCATGCGCACTGGCGCCGACTGGTTTCCAGGACTGGACCGCCAGATCGTCGACTATCCCTCCGGGCAGGTTCAGGGCCACACCCTGGAACGGTTGTTCCCGGGCATAGGTCGACTCGACGACGAAATCATGCCCGGGGCGGGTCTCGACGGACCCAGCGTGGCCGAATCGGTTGACGTTGGGGCGCCGAACGTCATCAATGCGATCCACAAGGGCGGGCCCGGCACGGTGCTTGGGCTGTCCGAGGGTGCGTTGGTGCTCAATGAGGTGCAAGCGCGACTAGCGTACGACCCCGCCGCCCCACCGCCGGATCAGTTGAGCTTCGCGATGTACGGCGATCCCGTGGCGCGGCACGCCTTCGGTGAAAGTTTTCTGACCCGGTCGTTCCCGGTGGGAACGCTGACGCCATTCCTCGACTATCGAGTTCCGCCTCCGGTGGAGAGCCAATACGATACCTACCAGTTTGTCTCGGCATACGACAGCATCGCCGACTGGCCGGACCGGCCTGACCATTGGATGTCGGTCATCAACGCGCTTGTCGGGCTGGCTACTGGCCACACTTCTGTTGCATTCACCAAACCAAGTATGGTGCCGCCGCAAAACATTCGAACCACCGTCAACTCCCGGGGCGCGAAAACGACAACCTACTTCATACCCGAGGAGCACCTTCCGCTGGTTCTGCCGTTCAAATACATCGGAGTGCCCGAGGAGACGCTGGTCAAGCTCGATGCGGTGCTGCAGCCTTACGTGGATGCGGGCTATTCGCGAGCCGACAATCCGCTGACAGCACCTATCACGGTGGCCCCGGGCAACGGGTATGATCCTGCGGCCGTTACGGCGCCGGCGACCCAGGCCGCCTTCGGTGGAGCGGCCGATCCGCTCTCGCAGATGCTCGCCGGGTTCCAGTACGTGCTGAAGAACTCCCCGTAGCGGCTGCCGTCAAAGGCCGGCGAAGCCGACCGCAAGCAGCACGCCGCCTACCACCGCCAGCAGCAGCGAGACTCCGCGCCGCCCTTGTTCACGCACCCAGTCGTAGAGCGCGGAGAGTGCCGCGCGGGTGCGGACCGGCGCTACCAAGTAACACAGCAGTGGAACCTCCACGAGCGCGAATGCCACCACGTTGAACACGATGAGTGCACCAAACTGGATGGTGGCCGCCGCTCCGGAGGCTACGATCAATGTGAGCGCGGCCAGGTAATCGACTGACGGTAGTGCGATGCCGAGGCCTGCGATGCCCGCGGTCCACAGCGAGCGGCTGTCCAGCAACTGCCTAGCGCGAGTCGTGAGGCGCGACCACATCCGGGTCACGGGACTGGGAGACGTCGCGGTACCTGTCCGCCCAACGATTCCCGTGTACACCAACGCGGCATTGAGCAGAACGATCGCGCCGACAACGATTTGCACCCACGGCAGCGTGGAATGTCCGGAGCCGAGTGGCGGCCGCAATAGGAACAGCACTACGACGCCGACCGAGATGCCCATGACGAAGCCGCCTGTGACGAACGTGAGTAGCTGGAGTACGGGCCGCGGCCGGTTGAGCATCACGACCGTCATCCCGATCCGGAATGGCTCCAGGCTGACCGCGAGGGCCATGAGCAGAAGCGGGATCCACATATATTGGTCCTCGGCCTACCGGTCATCCGCGGGTGGCTCGAGCATGGGCGTCAGGTTACCGGTTGCACTCACGACGATTCGGGCCTTTACCGGTGCCACATCCACGGTCGATGGCGGTCCGCTGGGTGGTCCGGACGTGGCCACCGATCACGGGCGCGTGTGAAGATGGACGGGATATGAGCGCAACTGATCTCAGCCCGGCGACGCTGCGCGAAGCGTTCGGGCACTTCCCGTCCGGTGTCATCGCGATCGCCGCGGAGGTGGAGGGCACCAGGGTCGGGCTGGCGGCCAGCACGTTCGTCCCGGTCTCGCTCGACCCGCCGCTGGTGTCGTTCTGCGTGCAGAACACCTCCGAGACCTGGCCCAAGCTCAAGGATCTTCCGTCGCTCGGGATCAGCGTGCTGGGGGAGGCCCACGACGACGCCGCGCGCACCCTGGCCGCCAAGACCGGCGATCGGTTCGCCGGCCTGGCGACGGTGTCGCGCGAATCGGGTGCGGTGTTCATCGACGGCACCGCGGTGTGGCTGGAGAGCGCGATCGAGCAGCTGGTCCCCGCGGGCGATCACACGATCGTGATCCTGCGGGTCTGTGACATCACGGTGCACGCCGACATCGCGCCGATCGTGTTCCACCGCAGCACGTTCCGCCGCCTCGGCAACGGGTGATTCGGGGTGCAACCGGTCGCTCGCGACCGGAAGCGCACCCAAGCCGTTCGATCAGGGCCGCTCGCTGAGCTCGTCGCGATACCTGGCCACCCGTCGCTCTAGTTCGTCGGCGTCGGCGGCGCGGCCTTCCTTGCGGGCCAGAGCCGCGCGGGTGCTGAGCTCGCGGATCGCGGTACGAATGTCGTTGATGCTGTGCGGGTGTCGAAGTGTCACGATTGCAACCTTTCGTCGTTGATTGGCCGCTTACCCGCAGGGTACCTGCGGAATCGTGTGCGTGGGGTGTCCTGAGACGCCGGGACGACTACCGTCGCCGGCTCAGGCTGTTTGTTCCGGCTCCTACCGTCGCCGGCTCAGGCTGTTTGTTCCGGCTCCTACCGTCGCCGGAAGAGTTTGTCGCCGAGCCACACCACCGGGTCGTACTTGCGATCGGCGGCCCGCTCCTTCATCGGGATCAACGCATTGTCGGTGATCTTGATGTGTTCGGGGCAGACCTCGGTGCAGCACTTGGTGATGTTGCAGTAGCCCAGGCCGTGCACTTCCTGCGCGTCCTCCGCGCGCCGCGCGTGCACGTCGAGCGGATGCATGTCCAGCTCGGCCTGACGCATCAGGAACCGCGGACCGGCGAACGCCTCTTTGTTCTCCTCGTGATCACGGATCACGTGGCAGACGTTCTGGCACAGGAAGCACTCGATGCACTTGCGGAACTCCTGTGACCGGTTGACGTCTTCCTGCGCCATCCGGTACTCGCCGGGCTGCAGATCCTTCGGCGGCGTGAACGCCGGGATCTCCCTGGCCTTCTGATAGTTGAACGACACGTCGGTGACCAGGTCGCGGATCACCGGGAAGGTGCGCAACGGGGTGACGGTGATGACCTCGTTCTCGTCGAAGGTCGACATCCGCGTCATGCACAGCAGCCGGGGCCTGCCGTTGATCTCCGCCGAGCAGGACCCGCACTTGCCCGCCTTGCAGTTCCACCGCACGGCCAGATCGCCGGCCTGGGTCTGCTGCAGCCGGTGGATGATGTCGAGGACCACCTCGCCCTCGTTGACCTCTACCGAGAAGTCCTGCAGCGCGCCGTCGTTGTCGTCGCCACGCCACACCCGCATCTTTGCCTGGTAGCTCATGCGCCCCTCCTAGACGAGTGGTTGGCGAGTTCTTCGGAGGTGAAGTACTTCTCCAACTCTTCGATGTCGATCAGCTCCAGCAGGTCGTCGCGCATGGGCACCTGATCCTGCGGGGTGATGCTGATGTCGGGGACCACGGTCTCGCCTTCAGCCCGGCACACCAGCAGCGTCTTGCGCCACTTCGAATCCATCGACGGATAGTCGTCGCGGGTGTGCCCGCCACGGCTCTCGGTGCGCTCCAGCGCCGCCCTGGCGATGCACTCGCTGACCAGGATCATGTTGCGCAGGTCGAGCGCCAGATGCCAGCCGGGGTTGAAGTGCCGGCCACCCTCGACCCGCACCTTCTTGTACCGCTCGCGCAGCTCCTTGAGCTTGTCGATTGCCTCGGTGACCTCTTCGGACTTGCGGATGATGCCGACCAAGCTGTTCATCGTGTCCTGCAGATCCAGCTGCAGGGTGTACGGGTTCTCGGCGGCATCGCCGTTGGACGGTCCCTCGAACGGGTGCAGCGCCAGCTTGGTCGACTCGTCGACCGCGGTGTCGGACACCTTCGGCCGGTCACCGAGCGCGCGCACGTAGTCCGCCGCGCCCATTCCCGCGCGCCTGCCGAACACCAGCAGGTCCGACAGCGAGTTGCCGCCCAGCCGGTTGGAGCCGTGCATGCCGCCGGAGCACTCACCCGCGGCGAACAGTCCCGGCGTCTTGGCCGCACCCGTGTCCGGGTCGACCTCGATGCCGCCCATGACGTAATGGCACGTCGGCCCGACCTCCATGGGCTCCTTGGTGATGTCGACCTCGGCCAGCTCCATGAACTGGTGATACATCGACGGCAGCCGGCGCTTGATCTCCTCGGCGGGCAGGCGCGACGCGATGTCGAGGTAGACGCCGCCGTGCGGGGTACCTCGGTCGGCCTTCACCTCGGAGTTGATCGCGCGGGCCACCTCATCGCGGGGCAGCAGGTCCGGGGTGCGGCGCGCGGAGTCGTTGTCCTTGAGCCACTGATCGGCTTCCTCGATGCTCTCGGCGTACTGGCCTTTGAACACCGCGGGGATGTAGTCGAACATGAAGCGCTTGCCCTCGGAGTTCTTCAGCACTCCGCCGTCGCCGCGCACACCCTCGGTGACCAGGATGCCCTTGACGCTGGGCGGCCAGACCATGCCGGTCGGGTGGAACTGGACGAACTCCATGTTGATAAGCGTCGCGCCCGCCCGCAGCGCCAGCGCGTGACCGTCTCCGGTGTACTCCCAGGAGTTCGACGTCACCTTGTAGGACTTGCCGATGCCGCCGGTGGCCAGCACCACCGCGGGCGTCTCGAACAGGACGAAGTTGCCGCCCTCGCGGTAGTAGCCGAACGCCCCCGCGATGCGGTCGCCATCCTTGATGAGGTCGGTGATCGTCGTTTCGTGGAAGACCCGGATACGCGCCTCGTAGTCGCCGAACTCCTCTTTGTCCTCCTGCTGCAGCGAGACAATCTTCTGCTGCAGCGTCCGGATGATCTCCAGGCCGGTGCGGTCACCGACGTGGGCCAGTCGCGGATAGGTGTGGCCGCCGAAGTTGCGCTGGCTGATCCGACCGTCCTTGGTGCGGTCGAACAGCGCGCCGTAGGTCTCGAGCTCCCACACCCGGTCCGGCGCTTCCTTGGCGTGCAACTCGGCCATGCGCCAGTTGTTGAGGAACTTCCCGCCGCGCATGGTGTCCTTGAAGTGGACCTGCCAGTTGTCCTTCGGGTTCGCGTTACCCATCGCCGCGGCGCAGCCGCCCTCGGCCATCACCGTGTGGGCCTTGCCGAACAACGACTTGGTGATCACCGCGACCTTCAGGCCGCGTTCGCGCGCCTCGATGACCGCACGCAATCCCGCGCCGCCGGCACCGATGACGACGACGTCGTAGGAGTGCCGTTCTATTTCCGATGAGCCGCTTGCGCGAAGAGCATCAGACTCCGATGAGCCGCTTGCGCGAAGAGCATCAGATTCCGCCATCAAATAAACCTCACTACCGATCGAATTAGGGCGTCAGCCAATGAATCTCAGGTCAGAGATGGTCCCGCTGGCCACCAGCATGATGTAGAAGTCGGTCAGCATCAGCGTGCCGAGGGTGATCCACGCGTAGGTCTTGTGCCGGGTGTTCAGCCTGCTCACCTGGGTCCACATCCAGTACCGGACAGGGTGTTTCGAGAAGTGCTTGAGCCGTCCGCCGACGACGTGACGGCAGGAGTGGCACGACACCGTGTACGTCCACAGCAGCAACACGTTGACGACGAGAATCACATTGCCCAAACCGAATCCGAAACCGGACGGCGAGCGGAACGCCGCGATCGCGTCGTAGGTGTTGACGAGCGAGATGAGCACCGCGATGTAGAAGAAGTAGCGGTGTGTGTTCTGGATGACCAGGGGCAGCCGTGTCTCGCCGGTGTAGTGCGCCCTGGGCTCTGGCACCGCACACGCCGTCGGCGACTGCCACACCGACCGGTAGTAGGCGCCGCGGTAGTAGTAGCAGGTGAGCCGGAACAGCAGCAGGAACGGCAGCGACACCGCGGCGTAGGGCAGCCACCACACGTCAGGCAGGAACTGCCCGAAATGGCTGGCCTCCGGGATGCATCCGCTCTGCGTCGCCTCGTTCCACTTGACGAAGCACGGCGAGTAGAACGGCGTCAGGTAGTGGTACTCCGCGACCCAGTAGTTGTTCTGCAGGAACGCGCGCACCGTCGCGTAGATGATGAACGCCGCGAACCCCAGGTTCACGATCAGCGGTGACTGCCACCACCGGTCGGTGCGAAGGGTGCGTTGCGGAATCTCGGCACGGCTCGGCGAAAAGACGCCGGTCGCCTTGCGGTCGGCGGTGGGTGCGCTCACTGTTGCCTTTCGGTGTTGAGTTGTCCCGGTTACTCGGTGGGCCGCGTCAGCGGACGCCGCCGAGCCCTTCGTCGTCGACACCGCGCCAGAAATCGGTGTCGTACTGGGTGTCCGGGATCGGGATGCGGTCTCCGGCGTGGTGGTGAACCACGCCTCGGGCCAGCTCCAGCTCTTCGGCGTCAATGTCGAGACGGTCGATGTCGTTGAGGAGGCGTTCGGCGTCGTTGACGATTCGACGCGTCGCCGGGGTGTCCCCGTACCTCGACGCCAGCGACGTCACGCACCGCCGGAGCCTTCCGATTAGCTCGTGCAGCTCGGCAAGTTCGGTAGTGCTGGACAATTGACCTCCTTGGGCTGAAGGGTGTCAGGCATCACAGTACGACACCCGATGCTAGCTACATCATGCAGTGCACCGTGAGACAGATCACGTCAAACCGAAGGAGAAGGCCCGATGCCCGACCAGGTCCTCAAAGAGCGGGCCGACGCCCTGCTGGCATTGCACCAACCGGGCAACCCGGTCATTCTGCCGACCGTTTGGGACGCCTGGTCGGCTCGGCTCGCGGTAGACGAAGGATTTGCTGCGCTCACCGTCGGCAGCCATCCGCTGGCCGATTCCGTGGGCAAGCCCGACGGTGAGGGGATGTCGTTCGACGATGTGATCGCCCGTGTCAAGCAGATCACCGCGGCGGTCGACGTGCCGGTGTCGGTCGACCTCGAATCCGGCTACGGCCAACCGCCCGCGCGGCTGATCGACGGTCTGCTCGAGGCCGGCGCGGTCGGGTTCAACATCGAGGACACCGTGCACAGCGAGGACGGCCGGCTGCGTTCGTCGAGCGAACACGCCGAACTTGTCGGCGCGCTCCGCGAAGCGGCCGACGCGACGGGCGTGCACGTCGTCATCAATGCGCGCACCGATCTGTTCCTGCGGCAGGACGGTGAGGAGTCCGATCGCGTAGACCGTGCGATCGCCCGGCTGACCGAGGCGGCCGCTGCGGGCGCCGACGTGCTCTATCCGGTCGGTCGTCATGAACCGGATGTCTTGCAGCGGTTGACATCTGAGTTATCACTTCCCGTGAATGCGATCGGCCTGCCCGATCAGGACGACCCCGCGTCGTTCGGACCGCTCGGCGTGGCGCGGGTGAGTTTCGGCCCCTTCCTGCAGCGTGCGCTGTCGGCGCACGCCAAAGAGATGCTGCAGCGCTGGGTCTAGAGGGGACGACGTGTCCGACGACGATCTGAACTGGCAGGACGACCAGTCGCTGGTCATGGCCGCCGGCGTGGTCGCGGCCGTGCTGGTCGCGATCCTGATCTACGCGGTGCTGCGCACGTCCGACGCCGCGAAGGTTCCCGCGACCGTGCCGCCACCGGCGGCCACCTCGATTCCGTTGACGTACACCACCACAACGACGACCACTCCCAGTTACACGATGCCCAGCGTGGAGACCACGGAGGTCAGGGCGCCCGAGCCGCCGCCGGAGGTCAGGACGCCCGAGCCGTCGGGGGAACCCACCACGACTCCGACGCAGGAGTGATACGACGAAGCCGGTGGACCTCGAGGGTCCACCGGCTCCTTGTCGGACTGTTTACTTCTTGGCCTCGATCGCGATGCGCTGCGTCTCGGGGCCCTTGTGGGCGTTGGCGATCCGCACCGTCAGCACACCCGCGTCGTACTCGGCCTTGATGTCGCCGCCGGTGACGTGCTCGGGGAGGCGAAACGATCGACGGAACGACCCGTAACGCACTTCGCGCAGCGTGCGACCGTCCTTGTCTTCCGACCGCTCGTCCCGACGCTCACCGTGGATGACGAGGTAGCCGCGGTCGACCTCGACGTTCACATCCTTCTCGACGTCGAGGCCGGGGAGCTCGACGCGGACGAGCGCGTCATCGCCGTCCTTGACGATCTCGGCGGCGGGGGTGAACGCCCCCGTGGCCCAGCTCTCTGCGGTCGCGGGGCCGAAGAAGTCGCGTACCCACCGGTCCAGATCCCACGCGGGACGAGTCCGCAATGCCAACGTGCTCATACTGTCCTCCTCGTTGTTCGGACCGGCCCGCTGCCGGTCGCTCACCCAATAAAACTTGAGTCAACCACGCTCATGTTCCCGAAGGCTGTTCGCTGGCAGCGAAGTCCGGCGCCGGTCTCACAGCGGGCGTCGGCGGATGTGAGCACACCGTGATCGGTGCTTCACACGAGGCGACATTGCGGCAATATCGGCTGCTTAGCGTCGGCGGCATGCGGTCAACAAGAAACGTGGTGGTGGTCGGCCACGGCATGGTCGGTCACCGGTTCGTCGAGGCGCTGCGGTCGCGCGACGCCGACGGTGAATGGCGCGTGACGATCCTCGCCGAGGAAACCGATGCCGCCTACGACCGGGTCGGGCTCACCGGATACACCGAACACTGGGACCGCGGCCGGTTGGCGCTCGCGGGTAACGACTACCCGGACGACGAGCTGGTCGAGTTGCGGCTGGGCTCGCGGGTGACCGGGATCGATCGAACGGCGAAGACGGTGACGACCGCCGACGGCGCCCGGGTGCCGTACGACGTCCTGGTGCTGGCGACCGGGTCGTATGCGTTCGTGCCGCCGGTGCCGGGCCGCGACCTCCCGGTCTGCCACGTCTACCGCACCCTCGACGACCTCGACGCGATCCGGGCCGGTGCCGATACGGCGCTCGGTTCCAAGACACCGGTCGGCGTCGTGATCGGTGGCGGCCTGCTCGGCCTGGAGGCGGCGAACGCGTTGCGCGCGTTCGGATTGAAGACCCACGTCGTGGAGATGGCGCCGCACCTGATGGCCGCACAGCTCGACGAAGCCGGGGGCGCGCTGCTCAGCCGGATGATCAAGAGCCTCGGCATCGACGTGCACACCGGTGTCGGTACCGAGAGCATCGCGCCGGCGCAACGCAACAAGCCGTTGCGCAAATCCGAACAGGACGACTCGGTGCGGTTGTCGCTCAACGACGGAAGCCACATCGACACCGGCGTCGTCGTATTCGCCGCCGGTGTCCGCCCCCGCGACGAACTCGCGCGCGAAGCCGGACTGGACATCGCGCAGCGCGGCGGCGTCTTGACCGATCTGTCGTGCGTCACAAGCGATCCCGACATCTATGCCATCGGTGAGGTCGCCGCGATCGAGGGCCGCTGCTACGGGCTGGTCGGCCCCGGTTACACCAGCGCGGAGGTGGTCGCCGATCGCCTGCTCGGCGGTGCGGCCGAATTCCCCGAAGCCGATATGTCGACCAAGCTCAAGCTGCTCGGCGTGGACGTGGCCAGCTTCGGCGACGCCCAGGGCCGCACCCCCAACTGCCTCGACGTGGTGGTCAACGATCCGGTCAAGCAGACCTACGCCAAGCTCGTGCTCTCCGATGACGCCAAGACTCTGCTGGGCGGCATTCTTGTCGGCGACGCGTCGGCCTACGGTGTGCTGCGCCCGATGGTCGCCAGCGAGCTACCCGGCGACCCGCTCTCGCTGATCGCGCCCGCATCTGACGGGGGCGCAGCGGGTTTGGGCGTCGGAGCATTGCCCGACATCGCGCAGATCTGTTCGTGCAACAACGTCACGAAGGGCGACCTGAAGGAAGCCATCGGCGGGGGCTGCGCCGATGTGCCCGGTCTGAAGAAGTGCACGCTCGCGGGCACGTCGTGCGGTTCGTGTGTACCGCTGCTCAAACAACTGCTGGAGGCCGAAGGCGTCGAACAGTCCAAGGCGCTGTGCGAGCACTTCACCCAGTCCCGCGCCGAGCTGTTCGAGATCATCGGCGCCACCGAGATCCGCACGTTCTCGGGACTGATCGAACGCTTCGGCACCGGAAAGGGTTGCGATATCTGCAAACCGGTGGTGGCGTCGATCCTGGCCTCCACGAGCAGCGATCACATCCTGGACGGGGAGCAGGCGTCGCTGCAGGACTCCAACGACCACTTCCTGGCCAACATCCAGAAGAACGGCAGTTACTCGGTCGTGCCGCGCTCGCCGGGCGGTGAGATCACCCCCGAGCAGCTGATCCTGATCGGCGAAATCGCCAGGGACTTCGGGCTGTACACGAAGATCACCGGCGGTCAGCGCATCGACATGTTCGGCGCGCGCGTCGACCAGCTACCGGAGATCTGGCGCCGCCTCGTCGAGGGCGGGATGGAGTCCGGCCACGCGTACGGCAAGGCGTTGCGCACTGTGAAGAGTTGCGTCGGCAGCACGTGGTGCCGCTACGGACAGCAGGACTCCGTCGACATGGCCGTCCGAATCGAGTCGCGCTATCGCGGGCTGCGCGCCCCGCACAAGATCAAGATGGCGGTGTCGGGATGCGCGCGCGAGTGCGCCGAGGCGCAGAGCAAGGACGTCGGTGTCATCGCCACCGAGCAGGGCTGGAACCTGTATGTGTGCGGCAACGGCGGAATGTCGCCGCGACATGCACAACTGCTGGCCGGCGACCTCGACGACGAGACGCTGATCCGCTACATCGACCGCTTCCTGATGTTCTACATCCGCACCGCCGACCGTTTGCAGCGCACGGCGCCGTGGTTGGAGGCGCTGGATGGCGGCCTGGACCATCTGCGCGACGTCGTGTGCAACGACTCGCTGGGTCTGGCAGATGAGTTCGAGGCCGCGATGGCCCGCCACGTCGAGGGCTACGCCTGCGAATGGAAGGGCGTGCTCGAGGATCCGGACAAGTTGTCGCGCTTCGTGTCGTTCGTCAATGCCCCCGACGTTGCCGATCCCACCGTCGAATTCACCGAGCGGTCCGGCCGCAAGGTGCCCGTGTCCATCGGAATGCCGAAGGTGCCGCAGAAATGACACTGCTCAACGAGATTCAGGTCTGGACCACGGCCTGCCGATACGACTTCCTGATTCCGAACCGCGGCGTCGGCGTGCTGCTCGCCGACGGCAGCCAGGCGGCGCTGTTCCGCCTGGACGACGGGTCGCTGCATGCTGTCGGCAACATCGACCCGTTCTCCGGGGCGGCGGTGATGTCGCGCGGCATCGTCGGCGATCGCGCCGGCCGCCCGACCGTGCAGTCACCGATCAAGAAGCAGGCCTTCGCGCTCGACGACGGCGTGTGTCTCGACGACCCCGACGTGTCACTGCCCGTCTACGAAACGCGCCTCACCGCCGACGGCCAGGTCGAAGTCCGCGGTTAGCCTCACCTCTTTCACCGCGTCCCTTTTTCACCGCCAGCAGACGCAAAACTGCCCCTTTTCACGCGAAATGCGGCAGTTTTGCGTCTGCTCGCGGGAAGAACTCTCAGGCCGCCAGCGGTACGCGGGCGCGGCGGAAACGGTTGGCGATCAATCGCACCATCGCGGGATGGGTGCCGAGCGGGTCGGCCACCGCGTCCGCGCCGCTGTCGCGCAGGCGGTCCTGAAAAAGCCCTTCCGCCAACAGATACGAGGCCACCACCACTCGCCGAGCGCCCTCACGACGGAGCCGTTCGACCGCAGAGGCCACGCGCGGCTCACCGGTGGCGGCGTACGCGAGCTCGACCCGGTCGCCGATCACCGCCGACAGCATCGCCGACATCTGGCGCAGGTCCGACAATGCGCCCGCGTCGGACGTGCCCGCCGCGGCGAGCACCACCGAATCGCCAGGCCGCCAACCACACTCGATGAGCCGGTCCATCAGCACCCGCGTCAGTTGCGGGCTGGGGCCCAGCGCCTCGGTCACGGTGACGCCAGGATGCCCGCTGGCCGCGACGTGCGCGGGAATGTCGGTGTTGACGTGATACCCACGCGACAGGAACGCCGGCAACAGGATCGTCCGGTCGGGCAGCGTCTGCAGCACCTCGCTCGGCGTGGGGCCGAGGACGTCGACGAACGCGACATGCACCCGGCCGCCGAGCGCCGTCGACACCCGGTCGGCGAGACCCCCGATCAGCTCGACACCGCTCTGCTTGCGGGTGCCGTGCGCTACCAACAGATAGCTCATTTCGCGTACGCCAGATTGTCCTCGACGGCCAGGCGGTAACCGCGCTTCACCACTGTCGACACGATGTTCTTGTCGCCCAACGCCGTTCGCAGTCGGAGCACTGCCGTCTCGACGGCGTGGGTGTCGGTGCCGGTGCCTGGCAGCGCGCGCAGCAGGTCGGTGCGCGACACCACCGCTCCCGGCCGGTGTGCGAGCGCGCGAATTGTCGCCATGCCCGCCGGTGACACGGGCTTGACGGCCCCGTCGACCAGAACGCAGGTGCCCCGGATCTCCAGCAGGTGTCCGGCCACGCGGATGGTCCGCGAGCACAGCAGCGGTAATTCGTCGGTGATGTGACGGGCCAAGGCGCCTAACCGCATTCGCTCGGGCGCCGAGGTTGGCACACCCAGCCGAACCAGTGGGCGCGCCGTCACGGGGCCGACGCACATGGCGTGGACGTCGCGGCGGAACGCGGCGAGCACCCGGTTCTCCAGGCCCATCTCCCGGGCCCGCAACAACACCGACGCCACCGCGGGCGCCGAGGTCGTGCCGATCCGGGTGTACCGATGGCATCCCGCGCCGCACAACGGCGATTTCGACCAGCTGGTGGC
>NZ_LZJE01000387.1:0-21297 GCF_001666865.1 Mycobacterium sp. E136 | reverse complement strand
CCAGCGCCGGATCTGTCACCGCTAGATGCCATGCGCCACAAGATGCGTCAACCCGAGAACGCGAAAGCCTATAAACGCCGCTCAGCCACCGTCGAACCAGTCATCGGACATCTCAAAGACCAAATCGGCTTACGCCGCTTCGCCCGCCGAGGACTCCAAGCCGTCACCGCCGAACTGCACCTGGCCGCCGCCGTACTCAACCTCACCCGCCTGCACCACAAAGCCCTCGCCCTGGGGTGAACACCCCGATACCCCGACACAGCACTCACCACTCACCAGACCCACCGGTCACCACTCACAAAGCGCAACAGCCACGTGGTGCGTGCGATCAACCCATCAACGATACGGCCGCCGACACATCCGGTCGATGCGCGACATCCGCGCGTGCGGCCAACGTTGACCGCGCGCCGGCGGCCGACACGCCACCGACGCCGCCGCGTCGACGGCACCCCTGTCGGGTGTCTCCGGCCTCCCCGTCGACCGCTCACATTTCGTCACAGTGACGTTTTGATGCCTTGTCCGCTGCCCTCGAAAAATCCTCACCCAGAGTGGGTTTCGAGCCGCGGCGCTGAATCCGGTGGCGAAGCCGACCGAGCGAGACACCGCCGCGGACACATCGACATCGCGCACTTCTTCATTGGGCGGCAGTCGCTGAAAGCGACCTCAATCCGGACGGGGCGGACCGCGCCCACCACTCCCCACCTCCCCGCCGGGCCTCCACCTTTCGTCACGTGACGTTTTACGGCCTGTCCACCACGCGAATGGTTCGCGGTAAATACCGGACAACCCGGTCGCCGTGCGGGATCGTTGTCACATGAGCCCCAAGGTTCCCTCTCCGAAAGAGATCAGAGAAGCCGCGCAGGCCGCTGCCGAGACCGCCCAGGCGGCCGCCACCGAAGCGATGCGCATCCCACCGGCGTCCGTGAAGATGATGGCCCAAGTGCCCGACCTGATCGAGAACTTGGCTGCTGCGACCGAGCGCCTCAACGCGGCCATCGACCGCGCCGAACGCTATCTTGCACTGGCCGATCCGATGATCCGCACGATGGATGCCATCCTGCCGCAACTCGAGGCGCTGATTGCCACCGGCAACGACGTCTACAACGCGGTAGGACGAATCCCAGGTGTCGCGACCGTTGGCCGCTTCGCGTCGCGGACCTCCAATCAGCAGTCAGACAAGAAACCCCCCGGCGGGCGGACCCGCAGGAAGCCCTGACACCGAATCGTCAGGTGATCATTCGTAGTTGACCTCACCGCGCGGGAACGGTCGACCCCGAAAGTCAATCTGCGCCGATGGGTTCGCCACCGCGGTCACCATCCCGGACCCGAACGCGCCCTGCCGGTCGAACAGCGTCGCTGTACCGACGGAGATGCCGTCGGCGACCCAATGCGAGTCACCCTGTACGAGGATCCAGTCGTCCAACGGTAAGCGCGACAACGCCACCGTCAGGTCGCCGTTGATGTATCCGATTCCGTCGGTGCCCAGATTGGTCACCAGGCTGGTCGACTCGCCGATCGTCACCGCCCTGACGAACGGCGTGACCGGTTCGCCCGGAACGATGTTCGCGCACGCATGAAAGAACCGTTTGCGAGACGTGTTCTGATGAGCCTCCGGCGAACGCGTCCACCCGCCGTCGTCGCTGCCGATGAACGGCACCAAATCCTCGTCCGGCGTGGGAAACTCCGGCAGGTTCACCGGCGCGATCCACTCCTCGCCGGGAGGCGCGGACGATCGCCGATATTGCACCAGCGTCGCACGCGCGACTGCCCGACCTTCCTGCAGCACTTCGCATTCCGCATTATGCACCCGGCGGCCATCCCGAATCACCCGCACCTCGACGGTGGTCGGCAGGTTCCGCGCCGCCCGGAACAGGTCCACCGTGATGCGCGTCGGCATGAACTCGGGCGAACCGCAGTCCTTCTCGAGCGCCTGCGCCGCCAGCCCGACGATGGCCGGCCCGTTGAGGTGATCATCGCCCCAGTGGCTCTGGGCGAATCTTGACGGCATGTACGCGCCGTCAGCCGTCGGCGTGAAATACGCGGCATCAGTGCTCATCTGCGGATCCTCGCACAGGGCTTCCGGCCCACCTCAGCTAGGTGTTGCGACCGCCGTTGACGCCGATGATCTGGCCCGTGATGTAACCGGCCTCTTCCGAAACGAGGAACGCACACGTCGCCGCGATGTCCTCGGGTTTACCCATGCGGCGCACGGGGGTCGCATCGATCGTCGCCTGGATGTCGCCGAGATACCCGCGCTTCTCGGCCGCTCGCAACATCGGCGTGTCGATGAAACCCGGCGGCACGGCGTTCACCGTGATGCCGGCCGGCCCGTACTCGAGAGCCAACGTTTTCGTCAGTCCGTTCACCGCGGATTTCGCCGCCACATAGTGCGCCATGTAGGGCGCGCCGGAATGCGTACTCGACGACGAGATGTTCACGATCCGACCCCAGCCGGCCTCCACCATGTCGGGCAGCACCGCCTGGACGCAGTGGAACACCCCGTTGAGGTTGACGTCGATGACGCGTTGCCACTTCTCGAACGTGATGTCACCGAACCGCGAGAACCCGTCCAGCCCTGCGGCATTGACTAGAATCGACACCGGCCCCAACTGGCCCCGGACGCCCGAGAGCGCGGCATCAACCTGCCCGCGATCGGTGACGTCGGCGGTGAACGCGAACTCGTCGTCGTTGGGCGCCAGGTCGATGATGGCGACGTGGTAGCCGTCGGCGCGCAGACGGTCCACGATTGCACGTCCGATTCCCGAGCCGCCACCGGTGACGACAGCTGTCTTCATTCGCTTGTCCTTTCGTAAATGCCTGTCGTAGAGGCTGTTTAGGTCGGCCGACGCGGCGCACGCAGCCCCAAGGTCCGTCTGCCCGCATCTTTGAGATTTTCCGCAAGCGCGCGATCGTCGAATTTCACCCACGCCGGTCCCACCGCACCGGCCATGCCCGCGAAGACCATGGCCGCGCGGATCTCACCCGCGGGTCCCGCCTCGACGTCGGCCAGCAACCGCAGTTGCCGCGTGATCAGATCGCGCCAGTCGCCGTCCTGCTGCAGAGCAGTGGCGACGCTGGGGTCCACCGCCAGCACGGCGACCAGCCCGCGGTTGCGCACCGCAAGATCGACGTAACCGCTGAGCATGCGTTCGGCCCTGGCGCGGGGCGTGCGCTGCGCCTCGGCGGCGTCGACGATGACGCGCAACTGCGCGAACATCGGCTCCAGCACCGCGCGCAGCAACTGCTCGCGGGTCCGGAAGTGGTGATAGATCGCGGCTTTCGTGAAGCCGAGCTCGTCAGCGATCATCTGCAGCGACGTACCGGCATAGCTGTGCCGGGTGAACAGATCGACGGCGACGTCGATGAGACGCTGCCGAGTGCCGCTCGGCTCGACGTCGACCACCGCCATCCTGGCTCCTTTACGATCGGCAAGGAGCTTACTAGCCGATCGTAAAGTTGCGTCACGTGGCCTCAGCGCCCCAGAACCCAGGAATCTACGGACGCACCGCCTGGACCGCCCACACCTCACGCCGTCCCGCCTTGTGGCCGCCGACCGTCACGTCAGTGAAACCCGCCGAGCGGCACAGCGATGCGAACGACTCCGCCTGCCGGCGCGTCCAGCCGTGACTGGCCAGCCCCGTCGCATCGGGTGTCGTCTGACGTTCCATGGCGAGCAGGCGACCGCCCGAGGCGAGCACTCGGTACGCCGACGCGATTCCCTCGTCGACGTTCTGCCAGTGGTGCACCGTCGCCAGCGACCACAGCACCGTCGCCGAACCGTCCGGCAGCGGCACCTGCTCGGCCGTCCCGGTCGCCCAGTTGACTTTCCCGCTCCGGGTGAACCTGCGTGCAAGCCGCAGCATCACCGGCGCCGGATCGACCCCCGTCGCCGCCGCGCCGCGCCGCGCCGCTTCGCGGACCGCTCCGCCGGGCCCGCACCCGATGTCGACGACCGTGTCCTCGCCCGTCACCCCTGCCAGATCCGCCGCCAAGCGCGCGCTCGCGCGGCCCATCAGCAGCAGGACCAGCCCGACGCACATGCCCATCGCGCCCGAAAAGCCGGGATGGTCCGCGTGATGGTTGACCGGCAACTCGTTCGGTGATCCCATGCATACGAGCTTGCCGCGCCGCATCGGCTCACAGTCAAGTACCAAATAGCGGCCGGCGTTTGTGGGTAGTCCGGGAGGACCATCCGGGAGGGACCCACTCATGACCGAGTTGAAGTACCTGGAACTGCACGGCGACCGCGTGGCCTACCGAGACGTCGGCGGTGGTCAGGACGTGCTCCTGCTGATCCACGGGATGGCGGGCAGCTCCGAGACCTGGCGGGCCGTCGTCCCGCAGCTCTCGCGGCGGTACCGGGTGATCGCTCCCGACCTGTTGGGCCACGGCCAGTCGGACAAGCCGCGCGGCGACTACTCGCTGGGCGCATTCGCGGTGTGGCTGCGCGACCTCCTCGACGAGTTGGGAGTGTCTCGCGCCACGATCGTCGGCCAGTCGCTCGGCGGCGGTGTCGCCATGCAGTTCGTGTACCAACATCCCGACTACTGCCAACGCCTCGTCCTGATCAGCAGCGGCGGCCTCGGGCCCGACGTCGGGCTGACACTTCGACTCTTGTCGGCACCTGGAGCCGAGTTCCTCCTGCCCGCCATCGCGCCGCCACCCGTTCTCAAGGTCGGCAACACACTACGCGGCTGGTTCCGGTCGGCCGGCATCCAGTCACCCCGCGGGGCCGAAATGTGGAGTGCCTATTCGTCATTGGCGGACCGCCAAACCCGCCAGGCGTTCCTGCGCACGCTGCGGTCGGTCGTCGACTATCGCGGCCAGGCGGTCAGCGCGTTGAACCGCCTGCACGTGACCACCGAGCTGCCGGTCATGGCGATCTGGGGCGACGAGGACCGCATCATCCCCGTCGCCCACGCGTACGCGGCACTCGAGGCGCGGCCGGAATGCCGGCTCGAAGTGCTCGAGGGCGTCGGGCACTTCGCCCATGTCGAGCGACCATCCGACGTCGTGGACCTGATCGACGACTTCATCAACACGACCGGTCGACCGGCCGAGCAACCGGTCACCCATCCCGATCCCTAGCGGCTCGACGGTTCGCACCACCTGATGCGGTCAGCGACAGGAGGACGGACATAATCGACGAAACGGAGGTTGTCTAAGGATCGGAGTGGCTGTGGTCGAGACCAGCGCGTCGCAGTCGCCCGTGATCGGTCGCGAGCGCTCCCCCGGCCTGCTCATCGCCGGGTTGTCCGTCGTCGTCCTCACCGTCGCCGTCCTGCAGACCGCCGTCGTTCCGGTGCTCGGCATCATCGCCGACCAACTCCACGCCTCGATCGTCGGCGTGAGTTGGGCGGTCACCGCCAACCTGCTCGCCGCGGTCGCGGCCACGCCGCTGCTCGGCCGCCTCGCCGACCTCCACAGCAAGCACCGGGTGCTGCTCGGCGTGCTCGTCGTCGTGCTGGCCGGATCGTTGATAGCGGCCCTCACGTCGTCGCTGCAATTGCTGATCATCGCCCGCGTGCTCCAGGCCGCCTCCTACGCGCTCTACCCGATCAGCATCGCGATCCTGCGCGAGGAACTGTCCGAGGAGCGCCTGATGTCGGCGATGGCCGTGCTGTCCGGGACGCTGGGTTTCGGCGGCGGGACCGGACTCGTCGTGGTGGGGCTGTTGATGAACGGGGACGCCGGCTATCACCGCGTCTTCTGGCTGACGACGGCGTTCACCGTCGGCGTGATCGCCATCGTGCTGTTCGTGGTGCCTCGGCGACCGCACGACATCGCCGGATCGATCGACTGGCTCGGCGCGACCGGGTTGGCGGTGGGGTTGTCGGCCCTCCTGCTCGCGATCACGCAAGGCCAGACGTGGGGATGGGTATCGCCCGCGACCCTCGGCTGCATCCTCGGCGGTGTGGCGGTGCTGGCCGGCTGGTGGTGGTGGGAGCGCCACACCCGTCGCCCGCTGGTGTCGACGGCAATGCTCACCCGCCGACCGATCCTGCTCACCAACATCGCGACCATCTTCGTCGGCATGGGCCTGTACTTCGCGTTCCTCGGGTTGACGCTCTTCGTCCAAATCCCGCGTGAGGCAGCCGGTTACGGCTTCGGTGCGACGGTGCTGGAAGCGAGCGTGGTGTATCTGCTGCCGGGTGCGTTCACGGGCTTTGTCGTCGCGCTGATCAGCGGGCGGTTCATCGACCGGTTCGGCGCCCGGCCGGTGCTCGTGGTCGCGGCACTCGCCGGCATCGCCGGATTCCTGTTCATCGCGTTGGTGCACTCGTACACCTGGCAGATCATCGTCGCGAGCATCCTCGCCAACGCCTACATCAGCCTCGGTTACGGCGCCCTGCCGGCGCTCGTCGTCAGCGAGGTCGACGCCGGCGAGACGGGCGTGGCCACGAGCATGAACGCGATCGCGCGCACGATCGGCAGTTCGATCGCGGCAGCCGTGGTCGCCATGCTGCTCAGCCGGTCGGTGCCGGGAGCGGGGGTGCCGATGGAGAGCAGCTTCCTCGCGATCTTCCTCGGCGGCGCGATCACCTCGACGCTCGCGCTGGTGTTGATCGCCGTGTCGCGTCCATCGTCGCGGTCAGCGGATTCCGCGGAGGCACGCTACGAAACGCGTGCCATGAACCACGAGTGGGGCTGAGAACGCTCGGTCAGCGCAGCGAGGCGAGGTTGGACACCGACTTGCGCACGTCGGATTCAATCACCTTGGCCACCAGGTTGCCGACCCGCGTGTTCAGCAGCCCGCCGGACAGATCGGCGACCACCTGAAACGTCGACCCCGGTTGGTCGTCGCGGACGCAGAGCGTCAACCCGATGCGGATACCCGGCCTGCCCCTGCCGACCATCTCCACCACCTTCGGCTCGTCGTAGCGCTTGACCTGCCAGTGGATGGTGTTGCGGAATCCCTTGACCTTGATCAGCGACGACACGCAGGTGCCGACCTCGATGTTGTCGGGCACCTCGCTGCGCCACCCGCCGAAGATCGTCAGCCACTCGTCGAACCGGCTCAGGTCCGAAGCCAACTCCCACGCCTTGTGGGGGCTGAGATCCGACGAAACCGACACGTCCACTGATGCCATGCCTAGACCCTTACCCGGCGAAGCCGGGCAGGTAAACGGCGGTTCTGCCGAAACGGCGCAGTTCCGGCTGGAAAACTGACCGCAGAAACCGGTTCAGCGTCGGCGCCGGGTGCGGTAGCCGGCCAAATATCCGACTGCTCGGACACAGCGAATTTGGTGCCCGGGATCACACCAGACAAAGGATTCCATTGTGGATATGTAAATTCCGTGCGGAATCGCTTGCGAAGGACCGCTTGATCCGCGATTGTTTACCCACAGCTGGGGGGCAGCCTGTAGGAGGATCCGCACTGACCGGCTCACACACCACCGCCGTCGACCAATCTTCGGGGCACAACGAGGCGACCCGCCCGAGTGGGGCCCCGGTCATCGAGATCGACCACGTCACGAAACGCTTCGGTGACTATGTCGCGGTCGCCGAGGCGGACTTCTCGATCGCCTCGGGTGAATTCTTCTCGATGCTGGGTCCGTCCGGCTGCGGTAAGACCACGACTCTGCGCATGATCGCGGGGTTCGAAAGCCCGACCGCCGGCGCGATCCGGCTCGAGGGCGTCGACGTTTCGAAGGTCCCGCCGCACAAACGCAACGTCAATACGGTGTTCCAGCACTACGCCCTGTTTCCGCACATGTCGGTGTGGGACAACGTGGCCTACGGACCGCGCAGCAAGAAGCTGGCCAAGGGTGAGATCCGCAAGCGGGTCGACGAACTCCTCGAGATCGTCCGGTTGACCGACTTCGCCGACCGTCGCCCCGGCCAATTGTCCGGAGGGCAGCAACAACGCGTCGCGCTGGCCCGCGCACTGGTGAACTACCCCAGCGCGCTGCTGCTCGACGAACCGCTCGGCGCCCTCGACCTCAAGTTGCGCCAGGTGATGCAGTTCGAGCTCAAGCGCATCCAGCGCGAGGTGGGGATCACGTTCATCTACGTGACCCACGACCAGGAGGAAGCGCTGACGATGAGTGACCGCATCGCGGTCATGAACGCCGGCAACGTCGACCAGATCGGTACACCCACCGAGATCTACGACCGGCCCGCCACCGTGTTCGTCGCGAGCTTCATCGGGCAGGCCAACCTGTGGGCGGGTCGCCAGACCGGCCGGGCCAACCGCGATTACGTGGAGATCGAAGTGCTGGGCTCGACGCTCAAGGCGCGTCCGGGCGAGACCACGATCGAACCCGGCGGCCACGCGACGCTGATGGTGCGCCCGGAACGGATCCGGGTGTGCATGGACGCCCCCACCGGCGACTTCGCCGGTGTGCCTGCGACGGTGACCGACCTGACCTTCCAGGGTCCGGTGGTGCGGCTGTCGCTGGCCGCGCCGGACGATTCGACGATCGTCGCCCACATCGGTCCCGAGGAGGATCTGCCGATGCTGCGCCCCGGCGACGACGTTCATGTCTGCTGGACGCCGGACGCCTCGCTCGTGCTGCCGGCCGCCGACATCCCGACTGCCGAGGATCTCGAGGAGATGCTCGACGATTCCTGATCGTCATGTGGCGCACCGACACCGCCGCGAGCGGCGCCCTCGAAAGCTGTCGGCCCCTCCCCTCCCTCCGACGAAAGGCACAGTCGCCATGCCCTACGAGATGGACCCCCGCCTCGCCCGCTTCGCCACCAACCGCACGTCGCGCCGCCGCTTCATCGGCGGCGGCGCCGCCGCGGCCGCCGCAATGGTTCTCGGCCCGTCGTTCCTCGCGGCCTGCGCTTCGGACAGCGGCACATCCGGGACCACCACGGCCGAAGGTGGACCCGCGAGCGGCACCCTGCGGATCTCGAACTGGCCGCTGTACATGGCCGACGGGTTCATCGCCGCGTTCCAGCAGGCGTCGGGAATCACCGTCGACTACAAGGAAGACTTCAACGACAACGAGGAATGGTTCGCCAAGGTCAAGGAACCGTTGTCGCGCAAGCAGGACATCGGCACCGACCTCGTGGTGCCCACCGCGTTCATGGCGTCCCAGATCCGATCGCTCAACTGGGTCAACGACTTCAGCGAGAATGGCATCCCGAACAAGAAGAACCTGCGCCCCGATCTGCTCGACGCGCAGATGGACCCGGGCCGCAAGTGGAGCGCCCCGTACATGACCGGCATGGTCGGCCTCGCGTTCAACCGCGCGGCCACCGGTCGCGACATCACCAAGATCGACGACCTGTGGGATCCGGCGTTCAAGGGTCGCGTCAGCTTGCTCTCCGACTTCCAGGACGGCTTGGGCATGATCATGCAGTCGCAGGGCGGCGACCCGGCGTCGCCCAACACCGAAACGGTGCGGAAGGCGGTCGATCTGGTCCGCGAACAGAACGACAAGGGACAGATCCGCCGATTCACCGGGAACGACTACGCCGACGACCTGGCGGCAGGCAATGTCGTGATCGCGCAGGCCTATTCGGGCGATGTCGTGCAGCTGCAGGCCGACAATCCAGACCTTCAGTTCGTCGTACCGGAGTCCGGTGGCACCGACTTCCTCGACACCATGGTGATCCCGTACACGACGCAGAACCAGAAGGCCGCCGAGGCGTGGATCGATTACGTCTACGACCGGGCCAACTACGCCAAGCTCATCGCGTTCACGCAATTCGTGCCGGTGCTCTCGGACATGACCGCCGAGCTCGACCAGATCGACCCCAACCTCGCCAAGAACGAGCTGATCAATCCTCCGCAGTCCACCCTCGACCGCGTCAAGGCGTGGGCTCCGCTCAAGGACGAGCAGAAGCAGGAGTACGCCTCGATGTACGCCGAAATCACCGGCGGTTGATGAATGGCAGGCGTCGCCAGTAGCGGCCGGCAACGCAGCAGGATCGCCCCGTATCTGATGATCCTGCCCGCGATGGTGTACCTCGCGGTGTTCTTCGTCGTTCCGTTCGTCTCCCTGGCGCGGATGTCACTGTCGACGACCAGCGGGTCGATTTTCCTTCCCACTCTGACGTTTTCGTGGGACTTCGCGAACTACGGTGAGGCGTTCAGCAAGTATCACGAACAGATACTGCGGTCGTTCGGCTACGCCACCACAGCGACGGTGCTGTGCATCCTTCTGTCGTTCCCGTTGGCGTACGTCATCGCTTTCAAGGCAGGCCGGTTCAAGAACCTGCTCCTGGGCCTGGTGATCCTGCCGTTCTTCGTGACGTTCCTGATCCGCACCATCGCGTGGAAAACCATTCTCGCCGACAACGGTTGGGTGGTCGACGCGCTGGACGCCATCGGGCTGCTGCCCGCCGACGGACGGTTGCTGTCGACCAGCTGGGCCGTCATCGGCGGGCTCACCTACAACTGGATCATCTTCATGATCCTGCCGCTGTACGTCAGCCTGGAGAAGATCGACCCGCGGTTGATCGAAGCCAGCAAGGACCTCTACTCGTCGAACACCCGCAGCTTCACCAAAGTCATCCTGCCGCTGTCACTTCCGGGCCTGCTGGCCGGCAGCCTGCTGGTCTTCATCCCGGCTGCGGGCGACTTCATCAACGCCGAATACCTTGGCAGCACGCAGACAACGATGATCGGCAACGTGATCCAGCAGCAGTTCCTGGTCGTCAAGGACTATCCCGCCGCGGCGGCGCTGAGCATGGTGCTGATGGGCATCATCCTGGTCGGCGTCCTGCTCTACACGCGGGCTTTGGGCACGGAGGAACTCGTATGACCGTGCAGGCGATGGAAGCCGCGACGAACCCGGCCCCGGCGAGTCGGGTGAAGGGCTCGCCGAAGTGGGGCGACTGGCTGCTGCGGATCGTCGCGGGCCTGGTGCTGCTGTATCTGTTCCTGCCCATCTTCGTGATCGTGCTGTTCTCGTTCAACGATCCGAAGGGCAAGTTCAACTACAGCTGGCAGGGCTTCACCCTGGAAAACTGGGCCGATCCGTTCAAGTACCCGGCGCTGACCGAGGCCCTGAAGCTGAGCATCAACGTCGCGGCGGTCTCCACTGCCATCGCGTTGGTGCTGGGCACGCTGGTGGCCATAGCCCTTGTGCGCCAACGGTGGCGGGGACAGCGCGCGGTCGACACGTTCCTCGTTCTGCCGCTGACGGCGCCCGAGGTGGTCATGGGCGCCGCGCTGCTGGTGTTGTTCCTCGACCTGGGCTGGGCCACCGGCTATACGACGATCGTGTTGGCGCACATCGCGTTCGAGGTCAGCTTCATCGCGATGACCGTGCGCGCCCGGGTGCGCGGTTTCGACTGGACGCTCGAGGATGCGTCGATGGATCTGGGCGCCAGCCCCACTCGCACGTTCTTCCGGGTGACGCTTCCGTTGATCGTTCCGGGGATCGTCGCGGCGGGCATGCTGTCGTTCGCGTTGTCGCTCGACGACTTCATCATCACCTACTTCGTCAGCGGTTCGACGGTGACGTATCCGCTGTATGTCAACGCCGCGGTCAAAGCCGCGGTGCCGCCGCAGATCAACGTCCTCGCGACGGCGATCCTGGTGATCAGCCTCATCCTGCTGGCCCTCGGAACGCTCTACCGGCGCAAGCGGATCGACGTCTAGCTACACACCGACCTCGGCCGGCACCGCGGGCTGGCGCGCGCCGCTGCGGGCGGCACCGATCCCGGCGGCCACGACGAAGCACATGCCGAGCACGCCGAGCGCCGCGGGCACCTGACGCAGGATGACGAGGCCGACGCCCATCGCGAAGCCCGGTTCGAGCGCCATCAGCGTGCCGAACGCCGCGGTGGTGAGCCGTCGCAACGCCAGCAACTCCAACGCGAACGGCACGACGGGCAACAGGATCGCCAGGCCGATCCCGATCAGCAGGATGTCGACCGAGAGCCGCGGCAACACGAGGTGCCCGACGGCCAGCGTGGCCACGATGCCCGCAACCGGCATCGACACGGCGAGCCCGTTCATGCCCGACACCTCGTCCCCCACCCGCTGGGTCAGCAGGATGTAGCCGGCCCAGCAGACCGCGGAGGCCAGCGCGAACAGCACGCCGACACCGTCGACGTGCCCCGCCCACGGCTGAGTGAGCAGGATGACCCCAACGGCGGCGAAGCCGGGCCAGAGCACGCGACCGCGCCCCGTACCGTGCACCACCGCCACACCCAACGGGCCGAGGAATTCGATCGCGCTGGCGGTGCCCAGCGGGATGCGGGCCAGTGCGGCCATGAAGAGCAGGGTGATGCCCGCGGTCACCACTCCGAGCACCACACACATCCGAAAGCTCGCCCAGGTGAAGGCTTTTGGGCGCGGCCGGACGATCAGGAGCATGAGCACACCCGCCCAGGCCAGGCGCAGCCACGCCGCTCCTTCGGCGCCGATGCGGTCGATCAGCGCGACGGCGATCGCCGCGCCGGTCTGCACACACAGCATCGACGCGACCGCCATCAGAGCGCCGGTGCGTGCGTGGCCCGTCATTAGTGCATTGAACGGGATGCCGACCGGATCCGTCCACGGGATTTCCGTGGCTGCAAGCTAAAGGCGAGCGAGGCTGAACGGGTAGGTGAAGGTCCCGCCCGGCGCACCGTCGCAGCCGGTCGCGAACGACGATTCGAGGGTGCCCGACCGAGTCGCCGCATCCCACGAATAGACATCCCGGGTCGGGATCACCGGACCGTAGTAGACGTTGCCGCACCGCAGTCCGTCCGGAACGTCGACGGTCAGCGTGTACCGGCCATCGACGAGGTGTGCATCACCGCGGTAGGCAAACGCTTTCGCGATGGGCTGCGGGGTCGCCTGGATGTGCACGCAGTCGCCGGGGCAGCGCGAGATGGCCCACAGCCACGTGTGGAAGTCGTAGCGCCCGTCGATCACGAGATGGAAGTTGCCGTAGACGGTCTCGGCGCGGGCTGGCCCCGGGGCGAACAACGCCGCGACGGCCAGCGTCACACCGATCAATGCGGAGGCGACGGAACGGCGTCGGACAGGCACAGTGTCCTTGATACGTCATGTCGACGACGACCGACGGCGGTGGTGCCGCTCAGCGGGATCACCTGTTCCACTGAGCGGACGCGGATCGTCCTGCGCGCCGGAACCGGCCTAGGTTGATCATTCGTCACGATCGGTGAAGGAGACGGCGATGCGGATGACCGGTGTCGCGGTGGGTGTCGTCGCTGCCGCCGTGACGGGCATCGGCTTGACCGGTGCAGCCCAGGCCACCGACAACGAGTGGGGCCTCAACGGCCGCTACACCGCCACCTCGAACGGCGAATACGCCAAGACCAACGACAGGTTCCGCGACGAGGCCAGCCTGCGCAGCACCTGGACCATCACCACGACGTGCAGCTATCCGACCGAGTGCACCGGCACGGTCGTCAGCGACTTCGGTTGGACCGCCCCGATCTACAAGACGGGTGGCGTCTGGTACGTCAAGCACACGGTGGAGGACTGGATTCCGTGTCCCGATGGCACGGCGGCCCCCGGTCTTCAGGTGTTCCGGTTCGTCCCCGTCAATGAGGACGGCAGCCTGACCGACCCCGCATCGACGACGCTGGCGGGCGAAGACCAGACCACCGGCCCCAGCGGCGCGTGCGGCGTCAGCAAGCCGGTCTTCATCAACATGCCGTTCAAGCTCGTCAAGAACGACGCCTGACCCGCTTACCCATTCGGGACGAGTAGGTCCTGCCACGACTTCGGGCCCGCCGGCGCCGCCAGGTCGGCTTGCCGGAACACCTGTCCGTCCGGCGTCGCGTACTGACCCGTCTGCGGATCGTAGGGGGCGAAGGCGACGGACGGGCCACCCGAGCTCGAGGAACTCGGGGCCGTGGCGGGAGCTGCACCGCCGGGCGGCGGCGGTGGCGGTGACGGTGACGCAGCTTCGCCTGGTTGGGCGGGCGGCATCGGCGTGCCTTGCACCGGACCGTAGATCCGCTCTTCGAAGTCGACGCGGTCGTCGGGTGCGAAGCCCTGGGCGATCAGGTTCGGATCGATCGGGTACGCGCCCAGCGGATGCTGGCGCATCGCCAGCGGCTCGAACGGCTTGTCGCTCTGGCACATTTCGGCGGTCGGCGCGCGCTTGCCCGGATGCGCCAGGCACGGATAGTTGCGCGCCCCGCGCACCCCGATGGGCGAATCCTGCGGCAGTTTGCAGTACAGGCCGTCGGGCGTGTCGACGATCGTCTCGTCCTCGGGTGAGCGCCACTGGTTCGGCGGTAGGAACCCGACCGTGCACGCGGGCGGGTCGCTGATCACCAGCGTGAAATCGCCCATCGCCATGCCGGTGGGGTTGTTGCGCGCAACGCCGACGGTCTGCGTGGCCGCCACATACGGCGGAAACAGCACCAGAAGTTGTTCCAGCGCGGCGTGATACGTCACGCCGACCTCGCCGACCGACGTCAGGTTGGCCAACAGCACGGGGAGGGTCGCCTTGACGTCGTTGAACAACCGCGAGGCCTCGTCGGCCGCGCCGGGACCGACCTCGAGAATCGTGCGCATCTGCGCGTCATCGGCCTGGAGTTGACCGGTGATGCCCGCCACGCTGCGCGCCCAGCTGCGGATGGCGTCGGCCGATTGCGCCTGGCCGTCCAGCAGCGGACGGCTGTCGTCGATCAACGCCCGTGTCTTGTCGGCGATCGCGTTGCCGTCACCGACGATCTTCGCCGACGAGTCGATCAGTGAGCCGAAGTCGTATCCGGCCCCGTCGAATGCCTTGAACGACTCGTCGAGCAGACCGCTGATCTTGTCCTTCGGAATGCTGTCGATCAGGGCGCTGACCTGATCGAGCATCGGGCCGACGGCTTGCGGTACCGAGGTCTTCTCCCGGGGGATCACCGAGCCGTCCTGCAGGAACGGTCCGTGCGTGTCGTCGGGCACCAGGTCGACGTACTGTTCCCCGACGGCAGACACGCTGCGCACGGCGGCGCGGGTGTCGGCCGGAACCTTCGGTGAGGTGTTCAGCGACAGCGTCGCGACGGCCCCCTCGCGGGTGGCGCGCACGTCGAGGACCTTGCCCATCTGGACACCGCGATAGGTCACGTTCGAGAACCGGTAAAGGCCACCGGTGCCGGGCAGTTCGAGCTGCACCGTGATGCGGCCGATGCCCAGCAGCGTCGGCACCTGCATGTAACCGAACACCATCAACGCGATGCCGATCACCGAGGCGATGGTGAAGATGATGAGCTGATTGCGGACGAAGCGCGTCAACATCAGTTGCCGCCTCCCCCGGCAACAGCCGCGCCGTCCGCCGCGGGGCCGGATCCATGGTCGACGACGACCGCGGCCGAATCATCTGAGCCGTCGGCGCTTTCGACGAGCGGTGGTGGCTCGGCGACCTCGGTTGGCGCCGGTGTGATCGGCGCGTTCAACGGGTCCAGGGTGTAGGTCAGGTACCAGGGATCGCCCGGCGCGGGCACCATCGGCGCGCCCTCCTGCCCCCAGCGGGTGCCGAGGAACAACCCCCGCTTGAGCCGCGGAATGGTGAAGTCGAAGATGATGAACTGGTTCATGTAGTCGCCGCGGATCGCACGGTCGATGAAGCTCTGCGTGTAGGGGAACGTCGGCGCGTAGGCCAGGACGGTGCCCAGGTTCGGGCCGACGTCGGCGAGCGCGCGCAACGTCGGTTCGAGGTTGGCGAGGTTGCGCACGATGTCGTCTTTCGTGTCGTTGATCAGTCCGGTGGCCGTGTCGCTGAATCGTCCCAGGCGCTCGAGCGCCTCGGTGATGCGCGGCCGTTCCTTGATCAGCACATCGAGAGCGGGCGGAATGCGTTGCAGCCCAGCCGTGATGACGTCCCGTTCGGCGGCGAACGTGCTCGACATCCGGTCCATCGCGGCGATGGAGGCGTTGATGTCATCGCGTTGGGTGTCGAGCATCCCGATGAAATCGTTCAGGCGGACCAGCAGGTCCCTGATCTGGTCCTCGCGTCCGTTCAGTGCGGCGTTGAACTCACGGACGATGTCACCCATCTGCCCGAGGCCGCCGCCGTTGACCACGACCGACAGCGACGACAGCGTCTGTTCGGTGGACGGGTACGTCGATGACCTGTCGAGTCCGATGGTCGACCCGGCTTCCAGCGCGCCGCTGGGTGCCTGCCCCAGGGGCGGGTCGAGCGCCAGGTGCATCGAGCCGAGCAGGCTGGTCTGTCCCACGGTCGCCACCGCGTTCGCGGGTATCACGACGTCGGGCCGCACCGACACCTCGATGTCGGCGTGCCAGTTCGTCACCTTCATCCTGCCGATGCTGCCGACGACCACGTCACCGAGGAGGACCGGTGAATTGGGTTCCAGCGAACCAACATTCGCGACCTGGACGTGATACACGGCGGCGCCCTCACCCCGGCCCACCGTGCCCGGCAGCGGCAGCGAGTTCACGCCTTCGAACGTGCACCCGGTCACCGCGAGGGCGACGCAGCACGCCATGACTACGAGGCGGCGGATCGAGCGGGCACTCATCATGACGGCCCCATCGGGGTCGCGGGCGGTGCCGGCGCCTCGGCAGGCAGCAACATGTCCTCGAGCGTCGTCGGCTGCGAGACCGTCGTCGGCGGGCCCGGCGGGATCGGCGCGCCCGGATACAGGGCGGGTTGGGGTGCGGCCGGCAGCCCGTTCGGGGCGTAGGCGCCGGGCGGACCGGGCGCGGTGGCCCACCCCGCGGGCGGCGGCACATCACCGGCGCCGGTGTACGCCGACACCGCCGGTGGGGCCTCAGGAGGTTGCGGAGCCCCGCCGGCTCCCCCGGGTGCCAGCGCAGGATCCGAATAGATCAGGTTGCCCGGGCTCGGCGACTTCTGCAGGTAGGCGTTGAACGGCATCGGCAGATAGTTGAAGTTGAGCAATCGCAGTGCCGGACCGAGGTATTCGGCGCACGCCTTCGACGCCTCGGGCGCCGTGGCATTCTTCACCGCGGCGATCGACGAGCACACCAGCTGCACCGGGTTGGCGAAGTTCGCCAATGCGAAGCCGCCGATCATGGTGCCGGTGTCGGGGTTGTAGATGTTGTATCCGTTGCCGATGGCGTTGGGCGCGACGTGGAGCACGTTCTCGAGGGTCAGCCGATTGTCGGCGAGGTTCTGTGTGACGGCGCCCAGGCGCTGGATCTGTTCGGCGGTCTGATCCCTGCTGCCCGCGATGAACCGCTGCACCTCGCCGACGGCTTCGGCGAGATACGTGAGTGCGGCGTCGAGATCGGACCTGCTCGAATCGATCACACTGCTCACCGTGGCGAGGCGGTCCTGGAACTGCACGATCTGGGCGTTGCTGTCGCGCAGTGCGTTGACGAAGGTCTGGAGGTTGACGATGACGTCGACGATGTCGCCGCTCCCGTCGGCGAGGATTCGGCCGACCTGCGCCAGCTGCGTGATGGTCTCGCGGAGTTTGTCGCCGTTGCCGTTCATGGCGTTGGCCGCGCTGTCGATGAAGCGGCTGACCGATGTCGTCGAGATGTCGCCGCTGGGGCCGAGTTCCGTCGCCAGCCGCGTCAGTTGCTCCTTGACCTCGTCCCACTCGACAGGCACCGCGGTCCGGTCGACGCCGATGACGGCGTTGTCGGGAAGTGTCGGGCCGCTGGTCTCGTAGGCGGGGGCGAGCTGGACGTAACGGGCGGACACCAGGTTCTGCGCGACGATGACCGCCTTGGCGTCGGCGGGGATCGGCACGTCCCGGTCGACAGACAGCCGCATGCGGGCCAGCGCTCCGTCGGGCTCGATCGCTTTGATAGTGCCGACCCGAACTCCCGCGACGCGCACCTCGTCGCCGGGGTAGATCGCGGTGGCGGAGGTGAAGTACGCGGTGATGGTTTTGGGGCCGAAGAATGCCTGGGGGATGACCATCGCGGTTCCTCCGACGAGCAGGCCCACCAGGACCACCATCAGCACGGTCGACAGCGTTTTGCGGCCGATCATCGCGACCCTCCCGGAATACCGTTGTACGGGAAGGGAAATTCGGCGCGGGGCCCCGCGTTGTCCGGCGGCTGTCCGGCGTTCACGCCGCGGCGATAGCCCAGCGCATAGTCGAGGAACGGTTGCAGCGACTGCGCAGGAAGCAGGTTGCCGACGAACGCGTTGTAGTAGAACCCGTTGTTGACCGCCTCGCCCTGAGTGACTTGATATTTCGCCAGCCCGGACAGCGCCTTGGCGATGTTGTCGCGGTTACGCTCGAGCATCTCGTAGACCGCGTTGAGCTTCTGCAGCGTCGGCGCCAGTTCCTGCTCGTTGTCGTGCACCAGGCCGGTCAACTGCCGGGCGACCACCGAGGTGTTGGCGAGCAGGCTGACGATGGCGTGCCGGCGGGACTCGAGAACACCCATCAGGTCGTTGGCGTTGAGGATCAGGGTGTTCAGCTGCTCGCTGCGCTCGGACAGCACACCGGTGACGTCGGCGGCACTCTTGAGCAGTCGGCCCAGCGACTCGTCGCGTCCGTTCAGTGAGCGCGACAGCCGGCTCAGCCCGTCGAAGGTCGGTCCGAGTTGGGGCGCGATCCGGTCGATCGTGTCCGACAGCGTGTCGAGGGCCTGATTGATCGATGCGGTGTCGGTGTCGGCCGTGTTCGCGGTGAATTCGCTGACCGCCTCGGTCAGTGAGTACGGCGACGAGGTCCTCGACACCGGGATGACGTACAGCGGCTTCACCCGGTCATCACCCGCCGGTTCCAGGGCCAGCGTGCGCTCCCCCAGCAGGGTGCCGGTGCGGATGTGCGCCGTGGTCTGCGATCCGAGGCGGACCTTTCCGTCGACGGTGAACGTCACGAGGGCCTTGCCCTTGTCCAGGGACACCTCGGACACCGAGCCGACCGTCATACCGGAGACCTTCACGTCGTTGCCCGGCGCCAGACCGCCGGCCTCGGTGAACAGTGCCTGATACCTGACGGCGGTCGCCCATGACCACAGCCGCTCGGGTTGCAGCCCCACAGCGATGATCAGGACGATGAGAACAACGCCGATGAATCCGGCTCGAATCAGCTCTGGGGCACGATATTTCAGCATCAGGGCTCCCCGCATCTTCCGTTGTTCTGCAGGATCCATGGGAAGTGCGCGGTGCGCCCCTGAAGGTCGGTGACCCTGACCGATATTCCGCACAGGTATTGGTTCAGAAAGCTGCCGTACGCGCCGAGACGCACGAGCTTCTTGTAGTTCTGCGGCGCCTTCTGCAGGGAGATGTCGAGAAGCGGTATGTCCTTCTCGAGCAGCGGAGCGACGCGGTTGAGCTGGTCGACGCTGCCGGCAAGTGGTGGCCGCGCCTGGGTCATCAGGTCCGCGAGCGAGGCGGTCCCGCTGTCCAGTGCGGTGATCGCCTCCCCGATCGGGTCACGGTCGGCGGCCAGGCCCGTGATCAATTTCTCGAGGCGGTCCACCGCGCCAGAGAACTTGTTCCCGTCCTTGGCGATGGTGGCCAGCACGGCGTTGAGGTTGTCGATCAGGTTCCGAACCGTCTCGCCGTTGTCGGCGATCGAGTTGGTGAAGGACGCGGTCTTGGCGAACAGCGATTCGAGGTTCCCGCCCTGCCCCTGCAGGACCTGGATCAAGGAGCGGGTCAACGCGTTGACGTCGTCGGGGTTCAGGCCGCGGATCACGGGCTTCAGCCCACCGAGAAGGAGGTCGAGGTCCAGGGCCGGCTCGGTGCGGTCGGCGGGGATTCGTGAGCCGGGTCCGGCGACCCTCGTCGAGCCGGGTCCGTCGAGGAGTTCGAGGTAGCGATCCCCGACGAGGTTGAGGTAACGCACCGCGGCTTTGGTCCCGGTGGTGAGCACGATGTCGGAGGCGGCGTCGAAGGTGACTACGACGGTGTTGTCCGGTTGCAGGGAGACGTCGTGGACGGTGCCGACGCGGATACCCGAAACCCGCACCGAATCCCCGGGTTTGAGGTCGGAGACGTCGGTGAACACGGCGGAGTAGTCGTGTGCGGACCCGGTGCGGTACTGGCCGAAGATGGCGAACAGCGCGGCGGTCAACAGCAGCATCACCGCGCCGAAAGCGCCCAGTTTGATCGCAGTTTTGGCGCCGCTCATCCCGGTTGTCCGATCTGCGAGGAGTTGCGGGGCGGACCGTCGATCGGGCCGAACAGCGCCTGCTTGAGCGCATCGGAGTTCAGCAGGATGCCCTGGTTGCCGTACTGCGCACGGCTCGCGTCGATATCGCTGACGACGTAAGGTGCCCGGGTTTCGTATCCGACGTCGGGCAGTCCCGCGCACTGGGGCCCGCCCTTGGCCGCGACCTTGGGCAGGTTCTGCGGATAGCGGTAGCGTTCGGAGCCCAACACGAACGAGTCGAGCAGCAGCACCCCGGGGACCGGCGCGGGTGCGGCGGTGGCCAGCGGGGCCATACCTGCCAGAAGGCAATTCAGCGCCGGATGGTACTGGTTGGTCAGGTCGGTCGTCGGCACCAGAAGGTGGAAGACGTCGGTGATCGCCTTGCGGTTGCCGGCGAGCACTTCGTCGCCGATGTCGGCCAACCCGATCGTGCTGAGCAGCAGGGTGTCGAGGTCCTGCTGCTTGTCGACGATCGTGCCGCTGATACTGGTGGCGTTGTCGACGATGTTCAGCAGGTCCGGGCTGGCGTCGGCATAGGCCTCGAGAACCTGTGGCATGACCGCGATGTCGTGACTCAGATTATCCAGGCTGGGATCGATCGTCGCGAGCATTGCATCCAGATCGGACATCGTCTGCCCGAACTTCTCGCCGCGTCCGCTCAGACCCGAGGCCAGCGCCCCGAGCGTCTCGTTGAGTTTGGCGGGTTCGATGCGGTTCAAGACCGACACGAGTTGTTCGAAGACGGTGTTGATCTCGACGGTGACGTGGTCGGCGTCGAGCACCTGGCCGGCGCGCAGCACCTCCGGTGACGGGTTCGCAGGCGGAACCAGCGCAACAGATTTCGCGCCGAACACCGTCGACGACGCGATGTCGACGCGCACGTTGGCGGGGATCAGCTCCATCGCGGAGGGGTCCATTGCGAGGTGGATCGCGGCACGGCCGTCGGGCAGGGGTTCGACCGAGGCGACAGTGCCCACTTGGGCCCCGTGCAGCTTGACCCTGGCGTCGGGGTTCATCACCAGACCGGCGCGGTCGGTGATCACGGTGACCGGTTCGGTCTTCGTGAAATCGCCCCGGAAGAGCGCGACGGCGATGGCGACGATCGCGACGATCGCCAGGACGGCGACGAATCCCGCTGCCGGTCTTGCGTATTCACGCGGCTCCGCGGGGGCGGGCGTCTGCTGGTTCGTCGTCAACGTGCCACTACCCGGACAGGTTGAAGTTGCCGTTGGAACCGTAGATGGACAGCGAGACCAGCAAGGTGACCGATACGACGACCACCAGCGAGGTACGCACCGCGTTGCCCACAGCAACCCCCACACCCGA
>NZ_LZJE01000386.1:0-6387 GCF_001666865.1 Mycobacterium sp. E136 | reverse complement strand
GCCACCGATATATTTCGGATTCGGGAGCATGCCGACCGAATCTCCCGACGACACGATCGCCATGATAGCCGCCGCATGCGCGGAGTTGGGTGAGCGGCTGTTGGTCTGCTCGGGCTGCAATGACTTCAAACACGTTCCGTCCTCGACCGATGTCAAAGTCGTGAACGCAGTCTCTCACTCGGCCGTCTTTCCCGCCTGCCGCGCCGTAGTACACCACGGGGGCGCGGGAACCTTCGCCGCAAGCCTGCGCGCGGGAGTGCCCTCGCTGATCCTGTGGTCGCACACTGATGGGCAGGTATTCGGAGCTCACGTCAAGCGAATGGCGGTGGGTACTGCGCGGCGGTTTTCGGCGACCAGTTCGGAATCGTTGGTCGCGGACCTTCGCCAGATCCTCGCACCGCAATACGCCGCCCGGGCCCGGCAATTCGCCGCGCGGATGACTAGACCCGCCGAAAGCGTTGCCGACGCCGCTGATCTCCTCGAAAAGTTGGCATCGGCTGGGCGCATCGACCGAAAGCCGTCCGGTAATCCGCGGCGTTGATGCGTTGTGCGCCTTGTAAAAAGAACGACATGGACAGACCATGTAAAGGTGATGCGAACGACGCTGCGGTGGGCGGGTGTGGCGACGCTGACGTCAGCGTTGGGATATGCGCTGCCGTCGCTTTCAGCCTTTCCGCAGGTGCATCGGTGGCTGCCGCGCTTAGCCGGGCGAGGCCGGCCGGGTCATGTGGCGCTGACATTCGACGATGGCCCTGACCCGTACGGCACGCCAGAGATTCTCGATATCCTCGAACAGCTCGAAGCAAGAGCGACGTTCTTCGTGCTTGGGGAGCAGGTGGCCAAATACCCCGATATCGCGCAGCGCTTGGTCGCGGACGGCCACGAGATTGCTCTTCACGGGTGGGATCACCGCCACAGCTTTCTGGTGCCGCCTCGTCAGCTGCGAGCCGGCTTGGTCAGGGCCATCGATGAGATTCAGTCGGCCACAGGGGCGCGGCCCGTCTGGTATCGGCCGCCGTACGGGGTGCCGACGGCTGCGACGTTCTGGGCCGGCAGGAACCTCGGTTTGACGCCGGTGCTCTGGGATGCGTGCGGGCGGGATTGGCGTGAAGAGGCCACCGCTGATGATGTGGTACAGGATGTGATGCGCGATGCGCGTAGTGGCAGCACGGTGCTGCTGCACGACAGCGACTACACAGCGGCCCCTGGTTCATGGAAGGTGACGGCCTCGGCGCTCAGGCCGCTGGTCGGGCGGCTACGCGAGGACGAACTAACCGTAGGTCCGTTACGCGACCACTTCGTGAGCCTTTGACCGCGACGGAGAGGGTGAGATCGCTAGCGTCGAGCCGCTAGGCCGGCGTCACTCGATCCTGCCGCTTAAGCCGAATTCGGCGAGTGTCTCAGCGGCCAACTTGCGCAGAGCGGGCTTTGTATTGTCAAAGCCCGGTTGATACGCGTCAACGCTGATGATGAAGCCGCCAGGGATGCGCAAGGACTGCAGAATCAGTTGGCCGCCGGTTCGCTCGAGCCACTGCCGCGTTTCGTGTTGTGCAGTCACGCGTGCGGTGGCGTACTCGGCGTCGGTACCGTCGAGGCGGTTCACCACCGAACCGAGGTCGCCGAGATTGGAACAGAACACAGGCTGATCCGGGTCAGCCACCGTCGCCGCGTCCATCCGTCTCAACGCCCGCTTAGGGGTGAACGAGAGAAGCCATGCGAGTTGCATGGACTCGTCTTGTTTGTCCCGCAGAGCATTCAGCTCTCGTCTGATCGCTGCGCGGATCTCATGCAGATCCGTGGTGACCCCGGTCGGATCGACGCTGACGCGCCCGATCAACATCGCATTCGCCCGTGTGTCACCTTCGACGCGATCGCTCACGGGCAATTGCAAGGTGACAGCTCCGTCAACGGCACGTCGGCGCCCTAGGTGTTCAGCGAGTTTGGCAGCGAATCCGGCAGTCAGTGTGCTACTCGTTCCGCCCAGAGCCATCGCACGGGCGTCCCAGTCTTCCAAATCAATGCGAATCGTGACGCTCGGCACGACCAGAGTGTCACCGTCCGCGCCTTTGCCGACGGGCGCTGGTGACGGAGGTGGTATTGGTTGCGCAGTTTCCCGTTTGCGTTGACGGGCAAGTCTTGCCGCCAATCCAACCGCCCGGGCGACCTCGGGCGCGTCCTGCACCGTTTGTCGCATGTCCTGTGCCAATGCGCGAAGTCGACGGCGTGATCGGGGCGGCGGATAAGGAAGTTCGCGCGTGTTGCCCAGAATTCCATCAACGAGCACGACGACAAGGCCGAGGCCGTCGATCAGGTAGTGGGAGACCACGAGGCTGACAGCGGTGGAGCCATCTTCCAGGGGAAGAACTCCGAGATGCCAACCCGGCCCGTTCTCGGGATCAATGGTCAACTGCGAGCGTTCATCAATCCAGTCGCCGAGGTCGGCCCGTGGACGAGGAAACTCTTCAATATCAAAGGCCCAAGGTCCTCGGTCTCGAACCCACCGATGCCAGCCGAATGGCAGCGGCGATCTTTCGATGCGCCGTCCCAACAGACCGTCGCCCAGATTCCGGTGGAAGTCTGTTACGCGATCAAAGTCAATAGGGTGTTCGTAAACCCACACACACTGGATAACCAGATTACGACCGATCGCGCGATGCTGCGTGAATAAGCCGTGGTCCAAGAGCGCGAGCCGATTGTCGGGCCGCACAGAGCTTGTCGGTTCGGGGCTCTCAGGTGATGTCCGCGCGCGAGGCGTGCGAGCGCGCATCATCGGCCTTCAACCACGCGCATCGAATGGCTCCCGTGCGATTCGTAAGCCTCACAAGAGATCGCAACACAGCACGGGACGACGCGGGCAATGACACTTAAATTCATGACGTGAGAGTACCGATGAGCCCTGCTGTTTCGCGTCCGACTGACGTGTCGAGCTTCTGACGGCCCGCGTCGATCAGCATGTAGAACGCAGGCGAGCGAAGTCCTCGACGAGATCGGCAGCGGCCGATACGCTTTCGGCGGGATCGGTCATCCGGGCCGCCATCTCGCGGGCACGAGAAACGTACTGTGGACCGAGGATGGTGCGCAGATCCGCTAGGAGCGAATCCGAGGTCGTAGTCGAAAAGCGCCGCTTGGTACCGACTTTCAGTCGCTTGATCCGAACTCCCCAGAGAGTCTGATCGAGGTCCGTGGACAGGATCAGCTGTGGGATTCCGGCGCGCAGAGCCAACGCCGTCGTGCCCGCGCCACCGTGGTGGACGACTGCGCGGCACGCGGGGAAGGCGGCCGCGTAACTTGTCGCGCCGACCACCTTGACGTCATCCGGATGCGCGACTCGGGAATCATCCATTCCAGCGGCGCAAATCAGCGCCCGCTCGCCCAACTCCGCGCATGCGGCGGCTATCATGGCGATCGTGTCGTCGGGAGATTCGGTCGGCATGCTCCCGAATCCGAAATATATCGGTGGCGTACCTGCGCCAATCCACGCCGCGACATCCTCATCGTCAATCGTCGATAAACCCATTGTCATCGCACCCACGAAGGGACGAAGGTCCTGCCACCGCGCCCATTCCGCTGCCAGTCCCGGGTAGCAGATTTCGTCATACGCCTGTATTTCCAAGGATTTCCGTTCCGCAATCCGCCGCGTTGCCGGGACCGTCGCCTTGGGTAACCCGAGGTTGCTACGCTGCGTGGCCTCGAGCTTCTTTATTCCGAGCCAGTTCATCCAGTCCAAAAGGTGGAGTCCAGAGCGGACAACCGGCGGGGGTAAACCGGCAATCCAGTGTCCGTTGGGCCTGAAGGGAATGGGATGCAGTGTCGCGAATGGGATTCCAAGATACTCCGCGACGTTTGCAGCGAGGTGCTCGTAAATATGACCGCTCAACAGCAAGTCAGCTTCTTCGGCCAGCGATACCAGCGTCCTGGTCAACTCCGGCCAGTGCTTTTCGACCGTGCTGATCGTGTCTCGCCAAGACCTTGCCAACTCTTTGGTCCACAGATTTCGGGGGAAGCCCTTCCATAGGTTCTGGAAAAAATCCGATTCCAAGGTGGCCTGCGAATCTGACCCATAAGCCACCGCCTCGAGCCCTGCCGATTCGACGAAACTGACAAGATTCGGTGGGACTGCCACCCGTACGTCATGACGCCGGAAGGCTAGTTCGCGGCCTAGCGCCGCGCAGGGCTCGACATCACCGCGGGTGCCGTAGCTTGCCAGGACAAATCGCACGATCGCTCCCCCTGTGCGGCCACCTCTCGATGGCTGCCGCGATTGGGCACACTATACGCACCGCATGGTTCTCTACCAACATAGAGAAACGCCTCCTGCGCTCTCACGTTGAAATTAACGCGGCGGCAGCGACCATTTAACATCTCTACGTAAATTAATCTTCAGGGCAGTCAATAGCTCCAACCGTCTCAAGCCAGCTGAAACTCCAGCGTTCCGGAACCCGCATGCAGCCTGCAGTAGGTAACCGCGTGTGGCGCCGACTCGTCGATTCTGCCGCGAGCGAGATACCGAATCATGTAATCAACAGATCTGCAGCCGCTTCGAACACCTCTCGGAAAGTTCTGATGTCCAGCGTGTCTTCGCGTGATGTGAACGCAGGAGGCTCCCTCCTCTTCAGGGCTCCGCAGGTCTGCCGGGCCTGATGACTCCATTGAGCCACGGGGGCGATCTTCAAATGCGAGCGATGTTTTCGCCGAGTACACAGATGGTTGAACGGTCGCCCCATGCGGTGCGAGGACTCGACTTTCTATCGGTGGTGTGTCAGAAGATGCGCGGTTCATGTCGGTACTGGACAGCCCATTGAATGTCGCCGCTCCCCGGCAACTCAACAATGGCGAAGGGGAACCCCTGATGGATAGATTCGCCGACGCTAACGATCCTCTTCCGACGATACCGATCTCAGTGCCGTCACCGTCAGACGCACACGTAGCGACGAGAAGGGGTGCCAAGCTACGCCATACTTTGCGCCGCTCTGCGAGCACCCGGAAACGCGATACCATGCACAACCCAACTTCAGACGCTTGTGGTGGTCTACCCTTCCGAGGAAGAGGTTGCACTAGCAATATTCGGGCACCCCGTTCAACTGCCGGACGCGAGCCTCGCCGAGGTAGGGAGCGATTGCTTCAAGCGTCGTAACCTTCCATCAACTAAGGGCCGAACAGATATGCCGGGATCTGAATCTAATCGATCACGCGACTCCGTGAAGGGCGACATTTCGACAAAGTTCTTGTCATTCGTCACTCGACATCCAGCGCTTATTCGAGCTGCCGTGCCGCCATTATCCTATATGGTTCAATCCCCATCAATTGACGAGACAGCCTGGGATCGTCAGTATTCGGACGGTCATTGGGATTACCTGTCAGATTTGGCCGAAATGCCGCGCTACGCTATTATTGCTGGCTTCACAAGATATCTGCAACCGGTAAAGAGCATATTAGATGTCGGTTGCGGAAGCGGCCACTTGGTCGATTGGCTTTACCGGGATGGCGTACAGCGGTATGTCGGGATCGACTTGTCAAGAGTCGCGGTCGAGAAGGCGAGCCGGGTGAATTCGGAAGCCCAATTCGAAGTGGCAGAAGCGCGCACGTACATTCCAGATCAGAGATTTGACGTCATCATTTTCAATGAAGTGCTCTATTACTCGTCGGAGCCAGGCGCGGTGTTGGATCATTACGAGCGTTTCCTCAATCGAAGCGGTGCATTCATCATTTCTACCTTCAGGAACCCCGGGGGCGTGAAAATGTGGCGCCAATGTCGACCGCGCGTGGAACTGGTACACGAAGTCAGGTGCCGGGGAGCTAACGGATTGGAATGGGACATTCGTTTATGTCACCCCAGGTAAGTATCGTTATACTCATTCAAGCCCTCTGACCGAACGACGGTACGCATCGATGCGATTGATGTGTCCAGCTGATTACATATCGCCCGCGTCGATGATTTCCTTCACCTCTTGTGCGTCGCCACCTGCTGGGCTGTGTGACGAACACCGAACGCAATGGCGCCGACAAGTACGCATAGGCCCGCCAACCACAGCAGCCTGAGTGACACCTCGACCCAGAGAATGAACCTGACCCTCGCTCATAGTCGCCGTAGGACCGTCGATTCCGCCCAGTGAAAGAGTGCGCAGAGTTATCACACCCGGGATCCCGGCCAACACCACAGGTCCGCCGAGCGTCGACAGCATCAGCGCAATTGGGTATGTGGGCCCCATCCGGCCCTCCCCGACACTCGCGATGCCGGAGAGCATCACGGGTAGGTTCGCCACGCCTATACCAAAAGGCGCCGACGACTAGTGGCACGACCAAATGCGGAGGTCAAGTCCAGGGGCGTGGTGTACGACGTCGTCGTGTGATTCTTCGTGGTGATCGGTTCAGGCGGTCAGTGCCGCG